>JBBQCO010000073.1:0-15843 GCA_038318785.1 Desulfobulbales bacterium
AGCCCCTCGGATCCGGTTTACAGGAGCAGGCTCCAAACTACCTTAAGCTGCGATGGTAAAGAGCCATGGTGGTGAGCGTTAAGGAAAAGGCCTGGCAAGACCGGGTCAGGGATCATAAAGACGAATAACCCCGGGCCCCACGTAGGCCAATGCCGCGCTGATGACGGAGGACGAAGTCCTGCGGACAATATGACAACCGAAATGTGTTACTGCGGGATAATCCATATCAACAAAAGGAGGGGAGATGATGGACCAAGCTAAGGGCGAGAAGGATACCCTATTGAATGGCAATACGAAGCTTTGGCTTCAGGCTTTTAAGTTCTTGGCTTATGTGTTCGCCTTCTCGATCATTTCATCGTTGACTGCCTACGGCATCGATGGAGAGAAACCCGCTCCTGCTGCGGTCCCCACCGATTACTCCCAAACGCAAAATTGGTTGGCTCTCCCGACTGGTTCGCAACCAGTGTCCCGCAATTTTCAAACCACAGCCGGACGGCAACTCCACCTATGAGGTGAACCATTACATTGGAGCACAAAGCAACAATGGAGCATTGGTGATTGACCCGGCAGCGCTGCCTGCTCCGGCGAACTACCAAAATTTTTTCGCTCCCTACAATACGTTGCCGGGTTGGTATCACGGCTACGACTACACCTTTTTCTATCGCAATATCGAACAGAACGTCATTGATCGGGTCAAGGCATACTCTAGCAAGCCGCAACCTGATTTGGAGGTCATTAATTCCAGCAAATAAATGCACAGGATAAACCAATGATTTCCTCGTAAGGAGTCCACATATCTTGTAAGCCATGAATTCACCGAATGCCCGGATGGAGTGAAAACAGGCTCGTTGTACCCCTTCAATAGGTTCTAATATGGAAACTGGCAGTATCAGCGAATATCTCAAATTTTTTGTTGCTCTGCTGGCTATTCTCAATCCAGTAGGCACTATACCTATTTTCATTAATCTGACAGCGAATCAAGATGCAGCTACCCGTAATAAAAACGGCTCCATAGCGTCCATTTCCATGGGGATCATTCTCCTTGTTGTCCTGTTCAGTGGCGAGACTATCCTTCAATTCTTTGGAATATCTGTGGGCTCGTTCCGGGTTGGTGGCGGTATATTGATCCTGCTTATGGCGATTTCTATGCTGAACGCCAAGATGAGCAATGTCAAGCAAACGAAAGAGGAGGAGCTTGATTCCGCTGAGCGTGACAGTGTAGCTGTTGTACCCCTCGCCACACCACTCCTCGCTGGTCCAGGAGCGATCAGCACCGTTATTCTTTATGCACAGCGGTATACATCAGTGGCGCATTATCTTTACCTGTTCGGTGTCATAGTGCTTCTGGTCTGCTTGACCGCCCTTTTGTTTCGATTGTCCGCCACTATTGCACGCTTGCTCGGGAAAACGGGTATCAATATCGTTACCCGGCTCATGGGCCTTATTATGGCCGCTATGGGCGTGGAGTTCATTGCTCATGGTCTTAAACAACTTTTCCCCGTTCTTGGTGGTTAACCCCCATTCCGCGAGCTTCCAGGCTTGATGCACTAGTACCAACAATTCTTTTGCTCCTCCGTTTTTGATGAAATCCTTGGTTCAGCGAGTTACGTATACCTCCTGTAAATATTTACTTTCTCGATATTAACGGGAAAATGAGGACGGATTTATTTTCTCCCAAGGGCTGATTCTACTCATCACGCCGATGGTAGATTTGGTAGCGGTTTATCTTCCATCAAAGTGCTTTTTTCGGCACAAACCGCAAAGCTGTATTGTAACTTCAACAATATCAAGCAAATTTTCCCCGGCGCGGTAGCCTTGGGAGCTAGACGCTTGCAACCATTCAAATCAACACGTTGGAACAATAGGCCGATCATTTTTTCAACGAGATAAATTTCTTATGAAATCATTAATTTGTTTGATAATCCACCCCGCCTGTCTTTGCTTGATAAGTGCATTACTGATAGGTTCCTCTACGTTTGGGGCAGATTACAGTTCCGGCGTAACCGCAAACGTACTTAAAAAAACCTCGGTCACCAGTAACGGTCAAAAAATCACCTACCCTCAGACCGAAAAGGCCGAAGTCACTGCCGTGACGGTGGACTTGGCTCCAGGAAGTGAAACCGGTTGGCATCAGCACCCCGTGCCTGTCTATGCCTACGTTGTTTCCGGTGATTTGCTCGTTGAACTGGAAGACGGCCAGCACTTCACCTATGGAAAAGGCGACGCTATCATTGAAGTTGTCAATACCTTGCACAATGGCAAGAATAACGGGGTGGAGCCGGTGAAACTCGCAGTGTTTTATGTAGGAGCCGAAGGCATGCCCATCGGCATTAAGCCCGAGGCAAATTTCGTAACAAAGCCGGTGCAATAGATTTCTGTTTTTGTGTCAAACATGCTCGGCAAGCGTTCGTTGCAGGATTATTCACGCCGGGCGCCTCAATGCTTGAGCAATATTATTTGTCGGGGACAAAATGAACAACATTCAAGAAAAAGATTGGGCGGAAGATGATTGGCATGGGCATACAGGTATAGACAGCTCTTGCGACTTTTGTATTGTAAATAAAGAGATCGAGAACATACCAAAAGATACCTTTGAAGTTGACGAAAACAAAGAAGGTAACCAATAGGACAGAACCGGATAACGCAAGTTGAGGCTATGTTGCCCCCAGCCCTCCGCTTTGACGCTATGGCGTTATGACGTTATAGCGCTACTCTCTCAAAGGAGGTGCCACCGTGGAACCCGCGCAAAAAAGAGCTGCAATGTACCTCGATCCGAGGTTGCATAACGCTTTAAAATTACAATTAATTGATACCTCGATATCCATGTCCGCCTTAGTGAACCAGGCTGTTAGAGATGCGATTGCAGAGGATGCCGCTGATATAACCGCCTGTGAAGAACGGATTGACGAACCGGTTATCAGTTTTTCCGAAATGGTAAAAAGGCTCCAACAAGATGGCAGGATATGAAATTCTTTTCAAGGAATCGGTCTACAGGGAATTAAAAAGCATTCCAAAAACCGACCTGAAAAAAATCCTGTCAAAAATTGAACTGTTTGCCGAAGATCCGCGCCCAAAGGGCAGTCAAAAGCTTACCGGGTTCGAATTGTATCGGGTCCGGCAAGGACAATATCGAATCGTGAACTCGATCCAGGACAACGAACTTCTTATCCATGTGGTCAAGGTCGGACACAGGAAGGACGTTTACAGGTGAGTGATGGGAAAAAACCTGTCCCGGGTTGAGAAACGCAAGGCGTGTTCGACCTGACAAACCATGAAAGAAAGCGTGCAAATCGGCCTTTCACGAGAAGTCTATACAGCAACCTACATTGATGTACTTTTATCTGGTTCCAAGGGGTAAAATAGTAGCTATTGCTGTTTCGTAATTTTTATATAACCACCTAATAACACAGTATAACATATCGGAGCGGGACACTTGGGTTCGCCTACATCAAACCCTGAGGGGCAAGGTACAGCCCCGGACGGGAAATCGCCCCTGTCCGCTGAATTCCTCGCCACAGTCAGCCACGGGCCGGGCGTCTACCAGATGCTCGGCAAGAAGCAGGTTCTCTATGTGGGTAAAGCCCGCGACCTGCGCAAGCGCCTCAGCCAGTACGCCCACTTCGCCGGTCCGGTCCACTCCAAGACTGCGGTCATGCTTTCCCATGTGCAGCGGGTCGAAACCATCCTCACCACCACCGAAAAGGAGGCGCTCATCCTCGAGGCCTCGCTGATCAAGCAGCACCGGCCGCGCTACAACGTCATCCTCCGCGACGACAAAAACTACCCCCTGATTAAAGTCACCACCCGCGATCTCTGGCCCCGGGTGGTGGTCACCCGCAAACGGCTGCGTGACGGCAACCGCTACTTCGGTCCCTATTCGTCCGGCTCGGCCATGCGCATCACCCTGCAGATGCTCTATGCCCAGTTTCCTTTGCGGCGCTGTAAAATCATGCGCGAACGGACGCGTCCCTGCCTTAATTTTCAGATGGGCCGCTGCCTCGCCCCCTGTGCCGGCAAGGTGAATGCCGAGGAATATCAGCGGATGGTGCACGATGTCCTGCTGATCCTGGAGGGGAAGGTCGGCGAGGTGGTCAAGGAGTTGACCGCCAAGATGGCGCAGGCGGCGCACAACCTGGCCTTTGAGAAGGCGGCCCTTTTTCGGGACCAGATCAAGGGGCTGACCCGGACCATCGAGCACCAGGCCATTGTTGCCGAGCATCATCTCGACCAGGATGTGTTCGGCCTCCACCGCCAGGACGCCTCCGTTGGCGTTGCCCTGCTTTTTGTCCGGGGCGGCATGATCACCGGGGCCCAGTCGTTTTTCCTCGCTGATCCCTTGGGTGAGGACGACAGTCTCCTCGCCCAGACCATCCTCCTTTATTATTCCAGCGAACGCCAACCGCCACGCGAACTGCTGCTGCCCTTTGGGATCGAAGATCAGCAACTGATCGAGGAACGGCTGACCGAGCTGCGTGAGGGACCGGTCACCCTGCTCGCCCCACAGCGCGGCAAGCGGATGCAGCTAATGCAGATGGCAGAAGCCAATGCAGCCCAGATTTTCTCCGAGCAGGCCAAAAAAGAACAATCCTGGGAAACCCTGGCGACAACCCTGCAAGGCAAGCTGCGGCTGGCCAACCGGCCGGACACCATCGAATGCCTCGACATCTCCAATCTCCAGGGCAAGCAAGCTGTCGGCTCCTTAGTCTGTTTTGTCCAAGGCGAGAAGGCAGCCAAGCTCTACCGCCACTACCGGATCAAATTGCAGGACACTCCCGATGATTACGCCATGATGCGGGAGGTTCTGGAGCGACGGATGGCCAAGGGGGTTGAGGCGGAAAATCTTCCCGACCTGCTGCTGCTCGACGGCGGCAAGGGCCAGTTGCAGGTGGCGGTGGATGTCCTGGCCCAGTTTGACCTCCTGCACCAGGTGGATCTGGTGGCCATTGCCAAGGAAAAGGCTGAAGAGGGGGAAAAACTGTTCCGGCCGGGCCGCAAGAATCCCATCCTCTTGCCCGCCCACTCGCCGGTGCTGCTCTATTTGATGCGTATCCGCGACGAGGCCCACCGCTTCGGCATCACCTTTCACCGTAGATTGCGCGGCAAAGAGCAGCTGCACTCCCAGCTCGATGCTATCGAAGGGATCGGGCCGAAACGAAAACAACAATTATTGCAGACCTTGGGCAGTTTCAAACGAGTAACCGAAGCCGGAGTCGAGGAACTGGCTGCGGTGCCCGGTATCGGCGCGGAGCTGGCCCGCCATATCCACCGGCAACTCCATGGAGTGGAACATGGAACCGGATGAACGGATGATGGCCAAGCTCAAGGCCGGCTGCATCTGCAAGGGGGTCAAGCTGATTCGGTTAATCGAGGCCATCGAGAATGGGGCCACCACCTTTGAGCAGGTCGCCACCACCACCGGCATCGGTGATGGGCCCTGCCAAGGTAAACGGTGCGGAGAAAAGGTGGCGGAGTTACTGCAACGATATCGCGTTCATTGACAAGACCTCGCTTGTACCCTGTTGAGCCCGGACCTGATTGGTTCGATTGATTGTCAATCCCTACAACAGGCGAGGGGAGGTCTTGTGGCCGTGGGGGCCTCTTGCCGGCCCCCGGATTTCGGGCCAAAGCCTCAATTCTCATGTGCCCCACCCTTCCCCGCTCATATTTTCCCAGCTTTTTTCCGCCCAATTCCGTACAATACCTCCATGAGATTCCGACCAAGCCGTTGTCACCGGTGCTCGTCACCGGAGGAGGGAGTATGAAACGAAAACTGGTCATCGTGATGGTGGGACTGCCGGCCCGGGGCAAATCGACCATGGCGCGTAAGCTCGGTCGCACCTTGGAACTGGATGGCGTTAAGGTTCGTATCTTCAACAACGGCGAGCTGCGGCGCAAGCTGGACACCGGTGAAAACACCTCCTCGTCGGAATTCTTTTCCCCCGCCAACCCCACGGGCAAGGAGCTGCGGGAACAGATTTCGCGGATGAACATCGAACAGGCCCAGTCCTTTCTCCGCGAGGGCGGGGAGGTGGCAATTCTCGATGCGAGCAACGTCACCCGGGAGCGGCGGCAGTCCATTGCTGCGGCCTTTCCTGGCATGGCGATCTGCTCTATTGAATGCCTCAATACCGACGAGGAGGCCCTGGAGGCCAACCTGGAACGCAAGGCCGGGCTGAAGGAATTCCGGCATCTGACCCCGGAAAAGGCCCTGGAGAGTTTTCTCAAACGGATCGCCTACTACGAGTCGATCTACGAACCGCTCGACACCGAGCCCAACCGTATCCTGGTGGATTCTTTTGACAGCTGTATTCTGCAGGAGCGGATCACCGAGGTGCTGCCCTATTACGACCGCATCCGCGACATCATTACTACCCGGGTGGTGCGCAACCTCTTTCTGGTGCGCCACGGCGAGACCCATTACAACCGCGAGGACCGCATCGGTGGCGATTCCGATCTCACCGACAAGGGGCGGGATCAGGCCAACGCCCTGGCCGAGCATTTCAACACCATCCGCATCCCCATCATCTTTACCAGCAATTACAAGCGGACCTTGCAGACCGCCACCCCGATTGCCGAGCGCCAGGACCCCTGTTCAATCATCGCCCTGCCGGAATTCAACGAAATCCATGCCGGGGTCTGCGAGGGCATGACCTACGAGGAGATCCGCAAGAAAATGCCGCATGTGGCCAAGGCCAGGGGACCCAACAAATACCGCTACGTCTACCCTGAGGGCGAGGGGTACAAAACCATGGAGGACCGGGTGCACCGAGGTTTGAAAAAGGTCTTTTTCCTTAATAACTACGACGAGAACATTATGATCGTCGGCCATCGGGCGGTCAATCGAATGATCCTTTCCTCGTTCCTCTCTCGCCAGGAAGAAGAGATTCCCTACATCTACATGCCCCAAGACCGCTACTACCATATCCAGATTGATCCCCATAAACGGATTTTCGAGATGGTGGCATACAAAAGCGTTCCACCGGCCGGAGGCCTTTGGTAGGCGACGCTCTTCTTCCCGCTCCTTTGGGTTGAAACGGCGTCGCTACTGTAAGGTGGTGGTGTCGTCGTCGGAAAAACCGTGCTGGATGCCGTGTTTCATCTCCTTCTCCATCAACTGCGCCCTGGCTTCCTCCTCGGAGATGTCCAGCGTCCGGGCCAGTTCGGCAAGGTCGTAGCAGGGAGTGCCGTCCGGGCCGTAGCGCTGCGGCTTGAGTTCGGGAAAGCTCTTGCTGGTGGCATGACCGCTTGCCTGTTGCAATAACTCCTGTATCTCCGGCGGACCATAGAGGAGCAACCATTCGACCGCCGAAGCCCAGATTGCACTGTCCACGGTCGGATGCTGCAGAATCTCCATGGCCGATTCCACGGACCATTCCTTTTTGAAATCTGTCATAGCCTGTTGTCCTGTTGTGCCCTTGAGGTGACTTCTGGAAAAACGGACGGGGCAGCGCCCCCTTTACCGGTTTTGTCGCCCGCATCTTTTTCCATGGGGAAGACATTTCCCTTTGGTCCATTCTCCAGGCTCCACTATAATACAGGCATTCGTCACGGCAATCTATTCAGCAAAGGAGCTAACAATGGGTGTGGATAACGTTATTTTACTCGAGTCCCTGGAGTGGTTCGACGAGAGCGGCAAGGAGTTGCTGCATCGATTGCCGGAACAGGGTTCCGGGGAGATCAAGTTCGGCGCCCAGTTGACCGTGCGGGAAAGTCAGGCCGCGGTGCTGTTTTACAAGGGCAAGGCCTGCGATGCCTACGGGCCCGGACGCCACACCTTGAAGACCGGCAATATTCCCATTCTGACCAAGATCCTCTCCGCCCCCTGGGGCATGATCAGTCCGTTGCGGGCCGAAGTGTTTTTTGTCAACCTCAAGGTCTTCACCGATCTTAAATGGGGCACCCGCGATCCGGTGGCCTTCCGCGACGCCGAACTCGGCCTGGTCCGCCTCCGGGCTCATGGGGTGTTCAATATTCGCGTGGTTCAGCCGCTGCTCCTGATCAACACCCTGGCTGGGACCATGGGGCGCTACACCACCGAGCAGGTCGAGGACTATCTGCGCCAGGTGATTGTCTCCCGCTTCAACGATTATCTCGGCGAAAAACTCCGTTCCCTGTTCGACCTTCCCGGCACCTTCGACGATATCGCCGAGGGGTTGCAGAAGCGGCTGGCTCAGGATTTTTCCCGATTCGGCCTGGCCCTAGACGGGTTGTATGTGACCTCGATCACCCCACCGGTCGAAGTGCAGCAGGCGATTGATGACCGCTCACGGATGAGTGTGATCAAGGACATGGACAATTTTGTGCGGATGAAGGCCGCCATGGCCATGGAAAAAGCAGCGGCCAGTGGCGGTGAGGCCGGGGCCGGACTGGGATTGGGGTTAGGCATGATGATGCCGGCCATGTTCGCCAATCTGCAGCCTAACGGTAATGGCGGTGCTGGCAGAGCCAAGGTGGCTGAGGTCGAGTGCCGGGAATGCGACAACATGATTCCGGCCAACGCCCGTTTCTGCCCTTTTTGCGGCCACCAGCAGGTGCTGAATCAGCAGTGCGGTCACTGCGGCAAGAATCTGCAGCCCAACGCAGCTTTCTGCCCTCGTTGCGGCCATCCGGCCGAGGAACGGGCCGCGGAAATTGTCTGCTCCCAATGCCATGCTACCAATTTACCCGGGGCCGTGTTCTGTAATCAGTGCGGCGAAAAACTGGGTTGAACTGTCCCGGTAGCGGTTATACAGGTCTCCGAAGAGTGTCCTGATGGAAATCCGGGTTGAACAGGGCTGTCCGCAGTGCGGGGCTTCGGTTGTGCTCCCCGAGACCGATCATGTGCTCACCTGTGTGTTTTGCGGCACCAAAAATCTTTTGCAAAGCAACGGCCCGTTTCGCTATGTCCTGCCCATGACGGGCAAGGCCTCCTCGGACGGTCTGCTCCTGGTCCCCTACTTGCGGTTTAAAGGAACGATTTATCTGGTGACCGCCGAGGGCATCGAGCACCGAGTGATCGACACCACCCAGGCGGCCAACCCGGCGCCCGGCCTGCCGCCTTCCTTGGGACTGCGGCCCCAGGCGATGCAACTGCGTCGGATCGATCCCGAGGCCGGCAACCTGTTTTTACCGCAGACCCTCAAAGCGAACGCCATCCTCGAAAAAGCCGCCGCCATCGGCAATCTCAATACCGAGGTGGGTGAAAATCTCTTTCACCGGTCCTATATCGGCGAAAATTACAGCTACATCTACTTACCCCTGGTGGCCAAGGATCAAGGGGTGCATGATGGGGTGACCGACGCCCGGTTGATCGAATTGGATGAACTGAACGGATACTCTCTTCAGGGCAAGCGGTATGACGAGGCCTGGCGGGTGTGGTTCCTGGCGACCCTCTGCCCCCAGTGTGGCGCAGGATTGGAGGGAGCCGGGGATTGTCAGGTAATGACCTGTGCCACCTGTCACAGCGCCTGGGCTTTCGGGCCGGAGGGGCTGACCGGGGTTGACTGGCACATCCATCCGGGTGATGGGGAAACCCCTCTCTATCTGCCCTTCTGGAAGGTGTCCACCCACATACCCGCCCTTAATATCTACAGTTTTGCCGATTTTGTCGAACGGAGCAACCAGCCCTTCCTGCCCCGTCCGCAATGGCGGGATCGGGTTATGAGCTTGTGGATTCCGGCTATCAAGCTGCGGCCGAAGATTTTTCTCCAGGCCGGCAGGCAGGCGACCCTCGGCCAGTGGCAGCTCAAACCGGTGGAAGGCCGGATGGTGCCGAACCTGTTTCCGGTGACGTTACCGTCCTCGGAAGCCAGACAGGCGGTTAAGCTGATGCTGGCAGCCGCTACCGCCAGCCCAAGACGCATTTTCCCCCATTTGCCCCAGGTGCGACTGACCGAGGTGACGATGCAGTTGGTCTACCTGCCCTTTATCGATAAGGGGCATGACTGGGTGCAGCCAGAAACTGGGGTGGCCATCGGCAAAAATATCCTCCGTTTTGGCCGAACGCTCTAGTTTTGACAGGCAACCGGCTGCGTGGTATATCGGTAAAATCTTCAATGCGGCGTTAGTGTGCCGGTTTTCTTTTTTTTACATGTTTAGAAATGATGAGCGAACACGAATACTTCATGCGGGTCGCCCTGGAGGAGGCCCGGCAGGCGCTGGCGGCGGGCGAATTCCCGGTGGGTTGCGTCATGGTCGCCGGCGGCCAGATTGTCGGCAAGGGGCGGCGGCACAACAGCCTTGCGGCAAACCGCAACGAGATTGATCATGCCGAGGTGGTCACCCTGCGAGGGCTGATCGCCGAACAGCCGGATCTGGACCTGGGAACGGTCACCGTCTACTCGACCCTGGAACCCTGCCTGATGTGCTATACCACCATGCTGCTGTCCGGCATCCGCAGCTTTGTCTGGGCCTATGAGGACGTCATGGGCGGCGGGGCCAACTTGCCGCTCTACATGCTCAACACCCTGTACGCCCAGATGCGGGTCCATCTGTTTGATCGGGTGTTGCGGGCCGAAAGCCTCCGTCTCTTTCAGCAGTTTTTCCAGACCGGCTCCTACTGGCAGGACAGCCTGCTGGCCCGCTACACCATGGCGCAGACGATGGAGGCGGAAAATCCATGAGCACCGCGCCGACCGCCCGCACCGTGGGTTTTCAACCGGGGGAGCGCAACGTCTTCTTGCATTTGCTCACCGCCTGCAATCTCGCCTGTCGCCACTGCTACATCAATCCTGCCCAACATGGCACAGCTACCCTGCCGCTTGATACCGTGCGTCAATGGCTAAAACTTTTTGCCCGGCCCGAGCGCCAGACCAATCTCATCCTTCTGGGCGGCGAGCCGACCCTGCATCCCGAGCTGCCTGCCATCATCAGAGCGGCCAAATCGATGCGTTATGCGGTGACCGTGGACACCAACGGGTATCTTTTTCATGATTTGCTCGACAAGGTGACGCCCAAGGAACTGGACTATCTGAGCTTCAGCCTTGATGGACCGGAGGCGGCCATCAACGATCCCATCCGGGGTGAAGGCGTTTTTTCGATCTGCACCGTGAATATCCGCAAGGCCGTGTCGCAGGGGTTCAATACCAGTTTGATTTACACGGTTTCCGGGCTCAACATTGACCACCTGCACCGGATGCCGGCCCTGCTCGCCGATCTGGGGGTCCAACGCTTGTTCATCCAGGTGATCGGTCTGCGCGGTAATCCGGCGATCACCAAGGCCTCGGACACCGTCAACTGGCAAGTCGATCCTGGCCAGTGGCTGCAGGTTGTCCCCAGGGTTGCCGAGGAGGCAGCTCGGCTTGGCATCCATGTGGTTTATCCCAAGGTCTATCTCGAATCCGAAGAGACCTTTCAGTGCGCTGGCATCGTGGCCGAGAATTTTTTTATTTTCCCCAACGGCCGGGTCTACCGTTGCCCGCTCTGCGAAGACCACCCCATCCACAGCTCGACCATTGAGAAGAATCAACTTATCCCTAGGGATGGCCTCAACGAGGATCGTTTTTTCTCGCTGACCATCCCGGAGGGCTGCGTCATGAATAAGCTCCTCCAGCCGGACAACATCAGCTACCACCCGGATGGCTCACCGGTCCACCGCATCTCCTGCTGCCTGCTCAAGCAGGAAGTTCGCCCCGTCCAATCCTGAATAGCCGTAAGGATAGAAAGAACCAAACGGCCCACTTCCCATTTTTCCATTTTTTGTTTGGCAGCCTTTTGCTGTTTCCTGTTTGCTTTCAGTGTGCACATTATGCTGAATGACGCGTAATAAAGGCCACCTTCGAAACAGTCGACATGGGACTTGTTAGACGAAGGCGGCTCAAGGGGAGACACTAAAAAATGGAAGCCAGCGTTAGAATGTCACCACCTCGGCTGTTTGGAGCAGTATGTGCAAATCCTTCTGCCAGTGGGCCCCGCCGAGCGATTCAGCCAGGAGCACTGCCAGGTGTTGGGGCACGATGTTGAGGTCGCGGTTGCGGCCCAGACCGGAGATGCACGAAGGGCAGTTAGTGACAATTATTTGCTGATTACTCCCCTCATTGGCCTTTGCCTGGAGGTTGTCACGCTTGCGCCGCAGCATGCCCCCCGCGATATCGGGTCGTGACAGGGCCAAGGTTCCTGCCTCGGAGCAGCAACCGCCGATAGAGGTCACCTGACCACCGATCCGCCGCACCATCAGGTTGCCCTCGCCCTGAAGGGAATCGTGACAGGGGGCGTGATAGAGGAAGGAGCGTTCTTTGTTCTGCGCAAATCGTTCCGGTGCATGTTCCAGCACAAAAAAGGCGATGTCGGCAAGGCCGCAGCCAAAAATGGTCTCCGCACCCAGTTCATGCAAGGCTTCACGGCAGGTACCGCAGCTGACGATCAGGCCATCGAAGGCGATGTAGCCAAACATCTCCCTGATTTGGCTAAGTATGATCGTGTCGCGCAGGGTCACATCGCTGTGCATTTTGGTCTTGGCATTGGCTTGGGCCGGAAAGCCGCAACAAAGATGCGGCGGCGGCAGGACCACCCGCACCCCGGTTTTGAGCAGGCTGTAAATCGATGCCTCGGCAATGTCGGCGTACAACCGTTCGGAACCGCATCCGGGGAAGTAGAAAACCGTTTTCTGGGCAACCCCCGGTGGATTGAGCAGCAGGGCCTCGTTAAGCGAGGTTTTAGGCAGCACCGTGCGCAGGGAATGTTTGGAGGGTGACATCATCGGCGATTGCAGCATGCTCACCAATCGCCATTTTTTCGTGGTCAAGGCCTTGGGCGCTTGCCGCATCATCTCCGCTCCGATCTGTTGGAGGCTGGCGCCCCACTCGACCACAGTCTTGCGGAACAGGCTGTTATAGAGCCGGTTTCGGGTTTTGAGGAAGTGGAGAGACATCCGGGTCGGAAGGGGCGAGTGCTTGTAGCCGCGTTCGCTGAGAATTTCCCGCTCGAGAATGGAAACTTGGGCGGTGTCGATGTCCACTGGGCAGGGTTTGAGACATTTGCCGCACAACGTGCAGTGGTCGGCGATTTCCTCCAGGTTTTTCAACTGGTTGAAACGGGGGAAGTGGGAGCGCTGCATGTCATAGAGCAGAGCTTCGATCAGCGAGCCGATAGCCAGATTCTTGTTGCGCGGGTGGAAAAAAATCGTGCTGCCCGGATAAAACACGCAGCAATCGGCCTTGCACTTGCCGCAGCGAATGCACTTGGAGATCTTGGAAGCCAGCGTTTCCAGCGAACCGTGCTGGAGAATGCGCGCCTCCAACTCCAGCAGGTTGAAAGACGGGGTGAACACCTTGTCGATGATGTCCGGATCGACCAGTTTGCCCGGATTCATCACACCTCTGGGATCTATCTGACGACGATACACACTCAATTCGTCGATCAACTGCCGGTCAAGAAACTTCATCTTGGTGATGCCGATGCCGTGCTCGCCGCTGACCACGCCGCCGAGTGAGACGGCTTTGGCCATGATATCGTCAGCGGTCTGGGCTGCCCGCTGCATCATGGCGCGGTCGTTGGAAAATACCGGGATGTTGACGTGTACATTACCGTCACCGGCATGCATGTGGGTGGCAATAATGATCCGCCGTTTACGCACATCCTCGACGATTCTCTGGATGTTGCCACTGATGCGGGGATAGCCGCGGAACAATTCCAGCAGGTCGGCTGCCAGTGTTTTAAGGTAGGCTTCATGCCGGACCGCTTCCTTGGTCCCCAGAACCAAATGATCCAAGGCTGCCAGACAGAGTTCGTCGGCTTTGGGGATTTTGGCTTCGAGCCAATCCGGATCTTCGATCGGCTCAGCTGTTTCCAGGTAGGTCATGATCTCGCGGACCACATTCTCCTGGCTGTAGAGATCCTCTTCGAGATTGGTAGTGTCGACAAAACGTGCAAATTCGGCCAGAGCCGGCAGGGGCAGGACGATATCCTCGTTGAGTTTAAAAGCGTTGGTACGGGCGGCAATGGCCCCGAGCCGCTTCCGGTCACGCCAGAAACGGCTGGCCTCATCGGCGTCGCTGGCGACAAAGATCTCGGTGTTTGTGTAGCGGTCGAGCAGGCGCAACAGGTTTGCCTTACCCCGGAGGATTTGCTCGGTGCTGTGGCCGACCATGTCGATCAGCAGCACGGCCTTAGGCGATTCGCTCCGGGCCGCTTTAAACTTATAATTGATCGCCCGGATATACTCCTCGTCGAAATGTTCGAGCGCCATCAAGGCCTCTTCGCCCCGGTTGACAAACTGCTCGGAGATCTCGACAATCACCCGGCTGGCCTCGTCCATGTCCTCGCCAAAAAATTCGAGGCAGAAGGTCAGCTTCTTTTCATACGCCCGGTAGAGGATGAACTCAGCCGAGGTAATGATGCCGTCGGTTCCTTCTTTTTGCACGCCGGGTAACCCGCCCAGTGCCTTATTGGTGATGTCCTTCCAGAGGCCTTTTTTGCGGATTTCGTCACCGCGTAGTTCCACCCGCCGCAGAAGCCCCCCTTGCGCATCGAACACATCGTAGACGACCAGATCCTCGGGCATGATCTTGCGCATCGGATGATTGACCCTGCGCACATGCAGGAGGCCGGTGCCGGGCATGGCGATAGTGTAGGCCAGCAGGTTGTCGATGGCCGTACCCCAGAGCACGGCGGTTTTGCCGCCTGCATTTTCCGAGATGTTGCCGCCGATGGTCGAGGCCCAGGCGCTGGTTGGATCGGTGGCAAACACCAGCCCCTGTTTATCGCTGTAGGCCATGGCATCCTGGGTAATGACTCCGGCTTCAAGCCGGAGCACTGCCATCTGTTCTGATTTGCCGTCATCGTCGCAAAACTCGCGGTAGTCGACGCCGTGGATACGGTTGAGTTTTTCGGTGTTGATCATGACGCAACCGGCGCTGACCGGTACGGCGCCGCCGGTGAGGCCGGTGCCGCCGCCGCGCGGGATCACGTGCAGCCCCAGTTCCTCGATGGCTGCAAGCAATGCCGGCACCTGCTCCTCGGTTGATGGCCGGACCACCGCCAGAGGCAAATAGAGCCGCCAGTCGGTGGCATCAGTGGCGTGGCTAATCAGACTAAAGGGATCAAAACAAACATTATCGCTGCCGATGACCGCACCTAGCCGTTTTTTGATGCGGGCCCGGGCAGTCGAGGCGCCGCCAATCTCCTTTTGCAGTTCCCGCACCCGCTCCCGACAGAGGTGGACGAGGTTGACCACCTTGTCACTCCGTTCTGAATCGACCTTTACTTTTTTGGCGGTACCTTCAATGATATCGAGATCTTTCTTCATGGTCGTGAAGAAAGAATGACGACGACGCGGCGAATCGATCAGTTCCTGGTACAGGAAGGGATTGCGATGAAGGATGAATAAATCACCCACGCAGCGCATGACCAGACGGGCGGATCGGCCGGTGACCCGTTGGCTGCGCAGTTCCTCCAGATCGTCCCAGACTGTGGAGCCAAACAGGTGATTGATAATCAGCCGGTCGTCGGCAGAAGTAAAATTATAAGGAATTTCTCGGTAGTTGATGCTTTTCATACTGTCTGGTTGCCCGGCAAAAAAGATGCTATGGAAAAACAACCCGAAGCCCTCAACCGTGAGGTTGATACGGCGACGCGGCCGATGGTAATGGTCTGTAGGGAGATTGCTGCTGTTTATTCGTTACTGGAGGGTGATAGACGTTTTTCAGAAAAACTGCTGTAGACGTCTTGGAGAATAAAAAAGCGACCTAGTCTCGTACCATAACGGAAGAACCGATGCAAATATTTCGTAACCGTCAAAATAACCGCATCTGTTTTTCCCTGCCCTGATCTGTCATAGTGGTGCCAACGTTCATTACGAGGGAGATCCACTATGAGCATTTCTTCACCGCCCGGTACAAAGTCCGGGGTTCGCTTCTGGCAGGCGCA
>JBBQCO010000074.1:0-15818 GCA_038318785.1 Desulfobulbales bacterium
GGCCAGGGGCTGGGTGAAAACTTCGGGCGGCAGTTGGTTGCGGAACGGCTCCAGCAGCTTCAACTCACCGGCCTCCGGCAATCCCTTGGCGGCAAAGTTGGAGTTGGAAAAAAACGAATTGCTGCGGGTGTACTGGGAGAAGAACAGGGTTTTGTTGGTCCACTCGAAATCAAAGACCAGACCAAGAGCCTTGCGCACTCTAGGATCGCTGAACAACGGCTTTCTGGTGTTGAAGACAAAACCCTGCATGCCCGCGTTGTTCTTATGCGGGAAGGTCTGCTTGATCAGTTCGCCGGCCTCAAAGCGCCGGCCAGTCAGATCCCGGTTCCATTGCTTGGAAATGTTGACCATCATGAAATCGAACTCGCCGGCTTTGAAGGCTTCGAGGCTGACAATCGGGTCCTTGAAATACTTGACGACGATGCTCTCAAAATTGAACATTCCCTTGCGCACGGCCAAGTCCTTGGCCCAATAATCCGGGTTTTTTTTATAGGTGATCGATTTTCCCGGCAGCACCTCGACCACCAGATAGGGCCCCGTTCCCACGGGCACAGCCATGGCGCCGTTGCCGTCGACCGGGTTAAAGGGATTGCGGGTGTAAAACTGCTTGTTCAACACCGGTAACTGGGTGGCAATCATATGCAACTCGCGGTTGGGCCGGGCGAAACGAAACCGTATTTTTTGTTTGTCGAGGATTTCGGCACCTTCAATATCGTGAAAATACATTTGATAGAAGGGGTGGGCCTGGTCGCTTTTCAGGGTATCGAGGGAAAATTTGATATCTTCAACCGTCACCGGTGAACCGTCGGAAAACCGGGCTTTGGGGTTAAGGGTAAAGGTCACCGATTTCTTATCGGCGGCCAGTTCGATATCCTCAGCAATCAGGCCATACTCGGCAAAGGGTTCATCCAGACTCGGCACCGCCAGGGTCTCAAAGACGTAGGGCGATAATCCCTGGGGAGCTGAGCCTTTGAGGGTGAAAGGGTTCATTTTCTCGAAGCTGCCGAGATCGTGGAGCACGAGGGTCCCGCCGCTGTGGGCTTTGGGGGAGGTGTAGGCGAACCGCTCAAACCCTTTGGGGTATTTTAAGGTTCCATCAATACTGACCCCGTGGGCGGCATCGGAAAACACCGGCAGGCAAGTCAAAAACAGGCAACAGAGAGTGGCACATCGTGCCAGGAGAATGGAGCTCATGATTCTGTTCTTTCGCTGTGATATTTCGAAGATAATGTCGTTGACTGAACTGGAATAAGTCCGAGCAAGCGCGGCAGTATACGCAATCGGTCTAAGAATGTACAGTTGTTCCGCACTGCTCAGCCCCGTCTGCTCCTGAAAGAAATTGACGAACCAAGCCGCCGGGTGTAATGAAACAAATTTATCATATTGACCGGAAAAGCCGCCTTTCGGTGCTTGCCTTTCCTTTTTCGTTTCCATTTATCCGGAGTTGCTCAATGGGACAAACCATCACTGAAAAAATTTTTGCGGCCCATCTGCGGGACACCCCGACACCAGGCAATATGGTGCTCGATATCGATGTCATCATGTGCCACGAAATCACCACGCCCATTGCCATTATGGACCTGATGGAAAAGGGGATGGATCGGGTCTGTGAAACCTCCCGGATCAAAGCGGTCATTGACCATGTCACCCCGCCCAAGGATTCCAAGACCGCTGCCCAGGCCAAGATCATGCGGGACTGGGCCCGGCGGCATAAGATCAAGGATTTTTTTGACATCGGCCGGAACGGTGTTTGTCATGCCCTGTTTCCGGAAAAAGGCTTCATTCGCCCCGGCAATACGGTCATCATGGGCGATTCCCATACCTGCACCCACGGGGCCTTTGGCGCCTTTGCCGCCGGTGTCGGCACCACCGATCTGGAGGTGGGTATCCTCAAAGGGGTCTGCGCCTTCCGCACTCCGAAATCGTTGAAAATCGAGGTGATCGGCACCCTGCCCAAAGGTGTGGTGGCTAAGGATATTATCCTCAATATTATCAAACAGCTGACGGTCAACGGCGGCACCGACATGGTGATCGAATTTTGTGGACCGGTGATCGATGCGATGAACATGTCTTCGCGGATGACACTGTGCAACATGGCGGTCGAGGCCGGGGCCACCTCCGGCGTCTGTCAACCGGATCTGGTCACCGCCCAGTACCTCTGGCCTTTTATTCAAAATGAGTATGCAAGCCCCGAGCAGGCGGCGGAATCGTTTTCCCGATGGCGCTCGGATGCCGACGCCCACTACGAGCGTGTCCTTACCCTGGATGTCAGCACGTTGGCGCCCCAAGTCACCTATGGTTACCGGCCGGACAACGTCAAGGACGTGAGTGAGTTGGAAGGGGCCAAAGTTGATCAGGTCTACATCGGCTCTTGCACCAACGGTCGCATCGAGGATATTCGTGAGGCTGCCGCCATTATCAAAGGGAAAAGTGTTGCCGATTCGGTGCGCGGCATCCTGGTGCCGGCGACCCCGGCTATCTATTCTCAAGCCTTGGAAGAAGGGTTGATCAAAATTTTCATGGACAGCGGCTTCTGCGTGCTCAACCCCACTTGCGGCGCCTGTCTCGGCATGAGCAGCGGTGTGCTGGCCGACGGTGAGGTCTGCGCCTCGACCACGAATCGTAACTTCAACGGCCGTATGGGCAAGGGCGGCATGGTCCATCTGATGAGCCCGGCCAGCGCCGCTGCCGCCGCCATCACCGGCGCGATTACCGACCCCCGCCGTTTTCTTGACTGAGAACTTGTGTGCAGGTCTCGGACACAGCCGTCTCCCCGGCGAAGGCCGGGGCCCATGACAACCAAAGGTAACAACTCGATTCCCGCCTAGGCGGGAATGACGGAAAAGGATACAATATGAAAAAATTTGGTGGCCCTGCGGCCTTCATCGATAGAAACGACATCAACACCGACGAGATCATTCCCGCCAAGTATTTGACGGAGATCACCAAAAAGGCCCTGCAGCCGCATCTGCTCGAGGATCTGCACCTGGAAGGCACGCCCTTCAACCCGAACTCTCCCGAGATGCAGGCCGCCCAGGTGCTGATCACCCGGTCCAACTTCGGTTGTGGCTCCTCCCGCGAGCATGCGGTCTGGGCACTGGAGGTCAACGACATTAATGTGGTCATCGGCGAGAGCTTTGCCCGGATTTTCCGCCAGAACATGTTCAACTGCGGCATCCTGGCGGTCGAGTTGAGCAAGGCCGATCTCGATCGTCTTTTTGCCCTCAAGGGCAAGATAACGGTGGCGGTTGATTTGGAAGGAGAGAAATTGACGGCAACCAGTGGTGAGGCCACCGTCGAATGTTCGTTTAGCCTCAATGCCTTTGACAAGAAGCTGATTGGGGCAGGGGGCTGGTTGGCTTTTGCGGATGCGAATTATTGAGTTTATTTGACCTGTTAGCCTAACAAGGTGACGTGATAATATTGGGTTACCCTACCGGGCTTGACTTGTAGTATTGCAGGAGATCGTGTGTATGCGGCAGCTTATGCTGATCATTTTGTTCTCCTTATTTATGATGCCTTTGGGAGGTTGTGCCACTGGGGAGAAAGTGCGTGCGAACGTTCGAGAAGGTATGACAAAGGCTGAGGTGATTGACGTGATGGGAAACCCGGATGGTTTTCGAAGGGCGGGTGATTCAGAAGCTCTCGTTTACACCAATCGCCTTATAAGCGGATGGTCTTGGGATCGTACGGACTACACTGTTATTCTACAAAGGGGACATGTCGTAGAATATGGTACAGGGGAGGTGCGACAGAATTCTCCTAATACGCTCGTTTTGATTCCTCTTAGGTAGTCAGGTTAGAGTGGGCGCAACTTCGTTGTGCCGACTATCCTGCCCCACACCTGATGTCCCAGCAATCAGAGACAAAGGGTAAGTAGCGAGTCGCCCGGATGAGGCCAAACTGCTAAGACGACCCATGTCGCCGAGGTGCAGAACCGGCGGGGCAAACAGCGGGTTGGCTTGTTCAACCGACGCTCGCGGCGCTCAAAAAGTTTGCCCCTTCATCCGGATCCGAACATCTCCTGCGCAAGAATCACTCCCTGGCGGGACGAACATTTATGTCTGCCTTCCCTCGGACGTCATGAAAGACGAAGGCCGCTCTGTTGCCGGGGTGGTTCCGGCTCCTGTTCCCCAGCTCAACTTTTTTTCACGCAACTTTTACTCCCACCGAAATGAATAGCGAAATGTTCGCGGCACTGGCAGGTTCGCAGCCCACAATCTTACTGAAGAAGAGCAAAAACAAATGATAACAAACACCAATTTGCAACTCGGCACCGCATCAGTTATCTGGGACCTGCAACCGCTCTATCCGGCGGCGGACAGCCCTGAAATCCAGCGCGATATGTTTCGATGCAGGGAGATGGCCGAGATCTTGGCCGCTGAAGTTGCCGGGAGGGTGGCCGATCTCGATGCCGAGGTGATCAACCGGGTGGTTGTGCAGTTGGAGGAAATCGATACCCTCCTGGCGCGACTTGGAACCTTTGCCTTTCTCCATTTTATCACCCAAACCGGCGACGCCGCGGCCTCAGCACTCCTTCAACAGGTGGAAGAGTTGGAAGCCACCGTCGGCAAGTTGACCGTCTTTTTTCGTCTGGAATGGAATCGATTGAGTGGAACGACAGCGGAACACTATTTGGAGCAACCGGTGTTGCGCCGATACGGTCATTATCTGCGGACCATGCGACAGTTCGCACCGCATCAGCTGAGCGCCAAAGAGGAAGAATTGCTTCAGGAATTGCGGCCCGTGGGCCGGAGCGCCTGGAATCTGTTGTTTGAAAAGCTGTTGGGACAGATGCGCTTTGGGGCCAGGGGGCGGACCGAGGAGGAAGTGCTGAGCGATCTCTATCATTCGGATCGCGAAGTCCGTAAAAACGGAGCAGCGGAATTAACCGAAGGTCTCCGGGCTAATTTGCACATCCTTACCCATGTGTTTAACACGCTTGCAGCGGAGAAAATGATCGATGACCGATTGCGCCGCTATCCCGCCTGGGACAGTGCGATCAATCTGGCCAACGAGCTGGAAAATCGGACGGTCGAGACGCTTATCGAGGCGGTTGTCTCCCGTTATGATCTGGTACACCGCTATTATCGTTTGAAAAAACAGTTACTCGGCTGCGGGGAACTGTTTGACTATGACCGCTATGCCCCGATTCCGGGTTCGGAGGAAGGCAATATTCCATGGGAGCAGTGCCGGCAAATTGTCCTGGACGCCTTTGCCGGGTTTGCACCGGAGATGGCTGGAATTGCCGAACGGTTTTTCAACGAGAAATGGATTCACGCGCCCATCCTCCAGGGCAAACGGGGTGGGGCCTTTGCCCATCCCTGCATCCCGGAGGCACACCCGTATATCCTCGTCAACTATACCGGCAACGTCCGTGATGTCTCCACCGTGGCCCATGAACTCGGCCACGGCGTTCATCAGTACCTGGCAGCGGGTCAAGGGTTTTACAACAGTGATACTTCGCTGGTTCTGGCCGAGACTGCTTCGGTTTTTGCCGAGTTGCTGGTGTTCAAGGCCCAGGTGGCGCTTATTGCCACTCCGGAGGCCCGACGAGCCTTTATCTGCCAGAAGCTGGAGTCGATTTTTGCCACGGTCTTCCGGCAGGTGGCCATGAACCGTTTTGAGGCAGCGATGCACAACGGTAGGCGACAACAGGGCGAATTGTCGGCGGAACAGCTCGCTTGCCTCTGGCTGACCACCCAAAAACCGATGTTCGGCGATACGGTCACTCTGCGCGACGATTACGGGATGTGGTGGTCTTACATCTCCCATTTTCTCGGCACGCCCGGTTATGTGTATTCCTATGCCTTCGGCGAATTGCTGGTCCTGGCCCTCTATTCCCGGTACTTGGAGGAAGGAAACGGGTTTGTTGATCGGTATCTGCGGCTGTTAAAGGCGGGGGGCAGTGGCTCACCATATGAACTTCTTCAGCCCTTTGGTATCGATCTCAATGATGCTGCTTTTTGGCGCGGCGGATTGGAGGTCATTGATCAGATGCTGGCGGAGGGCGGAGGTGACGAAAAACGGCAGTAGATGACAAAAAAGGGCCCTCCAGTTGGAGATGGAATTTTTCTGCTGAAATCAACCAATAGTCAAAACGATGCAGCGTGCTGGCTGCTCTCCTTTCAACAAAGAATCGGATGGATGTATTTTTTGAAGCCCACCTGGTTCCTCCTTTTTTTTTGCTTTTTCTTTTTTTGCCCCCACAATGACTCTAGACTGAAAGTCTGAAGAGATCTGCAGGATTTTGACATTCCTTCAACACGACGGTCGAAAGGCCCTCGCTCCACAGTTTCCGAACCGTCTCCTTGGGTGGAACCCGCTGGGAATGGAAATTGCAAAGTGAGTTGGGCTTTGTCGGTCTGCATTTGCTGGCCCTGTCGAATTGAATCATGGAGCGAATTGCCCCCTGAGTGGCAGGGAAGAGCTGATGATAAAGATGTAAATGATCATCATGGCGGCCGGTTGTGGCTGGCTTGGTGGGATGTATTATTCAAAACAGATTTGCTTCTGATTAAAGAGGACTGTTCTCAGTAAGAGAAGAAAAGCAGTGTAACGCGGTTGTTCCAGGTATAAAAAAGCGATGGTTATGAAAACCAAAAAAATTGATGGCTTTTCTCTGGATAATATCTTGCAGATTTTTTCTTTAGAGAAAAAATCTCAGACCCTCAAGGTCATTAAGGAAGGAAATGTAGGGATACTTGATATTGACAATGGCGAGTTGATTCATGCGGAGCTTGGCACCTTGCTTGGAGTGAAGGCGGCCATTGAAATTATTATTTGGGACGATATCCAAATTGAGTTGCTTCCGCTCCGTTCAAGCGCCCGAACTATAACCAATTCCCTTATTAACATCCTCCTCGAGGTTTCGAAGATCAAGGATGAGCGTAAAAGTGATCTGGAAGAGTCAGGGGAAGACCTGCTCGCTGCTGCTATTGAAAAGGCAGAAAAGCAGCAATATAAGGAAGCTCATACCGAGCTTGTTCTGTATCTAAAGAAAAATCGGAACAATGCCGTTGCTTGGATCTGGTATTCCAGGATTCAGGGCAATGTTGAGATTATGAAAAAAGCCTTAAAAATGGCGGTGAATCTAGATCCCAGCAGTGCCCTGGTAAAAGAGGAAAATGAGAAATTCACCTCTGTTTACGGCCAGCTCACCGATGATGTCGTCAGAAAATGTTACTTTTGTTGGGCCCCACTCAACAAGAACACCACTACTTGCCGTTACTGCCGGGGACATCTGATCATCTCGCGTGAAACCCTTGCCAAATCAGGCTCGGCAATTCCCCACTGTCTCGAAACAGCACGGGAACGATACACTCGCATTCTCAATAAATATCCACGCAGCCTCGCCTCTCTTTATTGTCTTGGACTGATCAACATCAATAGCCGGAATTTTCAGGACGCGCTTGCCTACCTCGACAAAGCCGCGAAGATGGCGCCGGATAAAGCCCTTTTTACCAATCAATTGAAATTGCTGCTGGACCATCTGGCTCAGCAAACCGTGGAGGAACAACCGGCGCCGAAAGAAGTTCCGGCAGAGGTTGCGGAAACGCCAGAGGCAACAGATCAGAAAATGATTCTTGTTGTAGAAGATAGTTCCACCACCAGGAAAGTCATTTCCATCACCCTTAGCCGGCAAGGCTACAGAGTTGTCGAAGCGGCAGATGGTCTTGAGGCTCTCAGTAAAATTAGCGAGGAGCGTCCGGATCTGATTATGCTCGATGTGATCCTCCCCAAAATGGATGGGTATAAAATTCTGTCGATCATAAAAGGGAATAAGGAATTCAAAGATATACCGGTGATCATGCTCACCAGCAAGGATGGGTTCATCAATAAAATGAAAGGAAAGATGGCCGGTTCAACCGCCTATCTCACCAAACCGTTCGACCCTGACAAGATGATCGCCGAGATACAAAAGCATGTCTAGTAACCAATGAAAATTGTTTTGAATAATAGAGTGAACCGATAAGGAGAACACCATGGCCAAAGGAAAAATACTAGTTGTCGATGACAGCCCCACCCAACTCAACATGATGCGGGCACCGTTTGAGGAGAATGGATATCAGGTGATTACCGCCACGGACGGGGAAGAGGCCGTGGCAATGGTGGAGAGCGAAAATCCCCAGTTGGTTGTTTTGGATGTGATCATGCCCAAGCTCAATGGTTTTCAGGCCTGCCGGAAAATCAAAACGATGAAGCAGGATTTGCCGGTCATTCTGTTGACTTCGAAGAATCAGAAAAGTGATGAGTTCTGGGGAAAAAAGCAGGGCGCCGATGTCTATATGACCAAGCCCTTTGACAGTGCCGAATTGTTTGCCGAGGCGGTCAAATTACTTTCCTAAGGCAGCTTTTTCACGCTATCCCTTTAAACTTTAAACTGCACGAACCGATTGAGGCAGATGATGGCCAACTTGTCCCGGCAATTGGAGACTGACAATCAGGGAAATTCTCTGCAGACGCTTCTCTCCGCTCTGGATCGCGAAACCGCGCCATCACTTGCGCTGGACGCGGCTTCTTTAAAAGAAAGAGCCTCCCGGAGTATCAGAAGAAAGAAACCGTATATTTCTTTTATGCTGGGAGGCGATGAAATGGCCCTTTCCATCGATTCAATACAGGAAATCGGCTATCTGCCCCCGGTGATGCCCCTGCCGAACTTGCCTCCATGGATTAAAGGGATCGTGCAGATTCGGGGAGAGATCCTTTCGGTTGTCGATTTCCTTGTTCTTTTCGGTCTCAAGGATGAAAGAACCCCTTTGCGCCGATCGTATATCCTCTTCAAGCAGCAGGATTTTAAATTTTGTCTCATAGCCAACAGAATTACAGGCGTGGTCAATCTTGATGAGCAACGCGATGCTCTTGATCCCTATTCACCTGAAAAGGCGGGCCATTTGTCGCAATTGGCCGCCTTTTTCAAGGGTCTGTTCACCTTGGAGAAACGCACTGTCTGCATTTTGGACAATGAAAAACTAGGAACCTCGCCTTTGATTAGAAAGTGGCAATAACTATGGAAAGCAAGGTCGTTGGATATGTTGCACCGGGAGAGGGTTGATGGCGCAGGACAGTAACGATTTCTTCGCGGGATATATTGAGGAAGTACAGACCTACATCCCGATCATGAAGGCAGGCATTGAAGAACTGCGCGCGGATCCGCATAAGCGGGAAACCTTTGATGAGATGTACCGGTTGGCGCATATCATCAAAGGCGCTTCCTCCATGGTCGGGATTGGCGGTCTCAGTCAGATCGCGGGTTGCATGGAGAATGCACTTGAAAGAATTCAGGAAGGGCAACTGGTGTTGTCTGCTGAGGCTTTCACCGCCATGCAGGCGACAGTTGAGCGATTTGATCTTTATTGCTTAGGATTGCAGCAAGGGATCCCCGTGGATGAGGAAGCACTCATCGCCCTTACCAAAGCTGATTTCAATCGGGTTGGCCCTGGTTCCGGCGAGGTTTTTAACCGGGACACGGACAATATACTGTTTGCTGGCGGAGAGGTTCTTCAGTCCGATGGATTCGGGTTTGTGCCGGATGACGAATTGCTCGGTGAGTTCCGCTCCGAGGCCGAAGAGCATCTGGAGCTTCTGCATCAGTCCATGCAGTATCTGGAGGCGCATGTTGTCGGCACGGTGCCCGTTACCGGTGAACTTCGTGAAGTAGTCCGGAAAATTCGCCGTTCCGTTCATACCATCAAGGGCGCGTCCGCCGTTATCGGATTATCCGATCTTGCCTCCTATGCTCATCTGATCGAGGATATTCTTGACTGGTTGTATGAATCTGCCGCGAGCATAGATCAGCAGATGGTGCTTCCCTTGTCAGAATCACTGGATCTGTTGGCGACAATGATTCACGCCTCGTCAAATTTTGATGAACAACGGGCAGAGAAGGTGCTTGCTCAGTTAAACGCGTGCATGGAAGGGGGGCAACAAAACGCCGGCGATGACGATCTGGAGATTCCGGATCTGTTGAGCAAGGCGGTTTTGGAGGCTCTCGATCCTCCCGCAGCGCCAACAAAAGCGGCGAGTGCAAAGAGTGAAGGGTCGCTGCAGGGTTCACTGTTTTCTGAAGAGGAAAAAGAACTTCTCCGCGAGGGGTTTCTCGAGGAAGCCGAGGAACATTTTCAAGAACTGCATCTCTCGATGCAGATTCTTGAGGCAGAAGTGGAAGGGAAGGGTGCGATATCACCGGACCAGAAAGAAGAAATTCGTAAAATCCGGCGAGCGGTACACACCATCAAAGGTGCCTCTGCGGTTATTGGATTGAATGAAATTGCCACGTACGCCCATGGTGTCGAGGATTATTTAGACTGGTTGTATGAAGGCGCCCTCCATCTTGATCCTTCAATGATCACTATTTTGACCGAATCCCTCGATTTCCTCAGCCTTCTGGTCGAATCACCCGAATTGGCCGAACCAGAACGTCAAGCTGATCTTCTTCAACGTTTGCGCGCCTTTTTCAGCGAGAGCATCCCCGAGGAACTGCTGTTTGATGAGCCGCCCGACCTTGCGATTGCTCACGATCAACCATGGGTGGAGAGTGTTGTTGAAGATGAGCCTGAAGAGGCTGCCCCCCAGCAGGCTGTTCTTGCTGAAACAGCCAAGACCATCCGCATCAATCAGACTCAGCTTGATGTTCTTGTCAACCTGGCCAACGAGTTGTTGGTGGGCGTCAGTGGTTTTGACCGGAACATGGGATCGTTCAAGACGGCTCTGGGAGAGCTGGAGTTGACCACCCGCAGGCTCAAGGATATTGCCTTGGAACTGGAAACCAAGTTCGAGGTCAAGGCCTTGGACCAGCTGTCCCAGCATTTCGCTCATCTCGACAAATCGATTGCGGACATCAAGACCAGTCAGAGTTTTTCCGAATTCGATGCAATGGAGCTTGATCGTTATACCCAGCTCAACTTGATTATCCGTTCCCTCAACGAGTCGGCAATCGACGTTGCGGCCATTCACACCAATCTGGGTGGTATTTATAGCGGCATCGGCGGCGATATTAGTCGCCAGCATCGGGTGATCCGTGAGTTGCAGGTGCAGATGATGCGTACCCGCATGAGCCCCATGTCGACTCTGTCTTCCCGGCTCAGCCGCACCATGCGCGATGTGGCTTCCCGACTGGGCAAACGGGTCCGTCTGGTTGTTGAGGGCGATCGGGTCGAGTTAGACAGGATGGTTTGGGAGAAACTGGCTGATCCTTTCATGCATCTGGTGCGTAATGCCATCCATCACGGGATCGAATCGGAAGAGGCGCGTCTGGCGCTCAATAAGCCGGCCATTGCCACTATTACACTTTCCGGACGACGAGAGGGCAACCACATCGTCATTCGGTTTAGTGATGACGGACAAGGACTGGGTTTTAACGCCATTCGCGAAAAGGCAAGGCGATTTGGACTCGGCGATAAAGTCGATCAAATGGATGAACGGCAGCTCACCGAGTTGATCTTTTACCCAGGGTTCAGCACCAAGACGATCAGCGAGATCTCAGGGCGCGGCGTCGGCATGGACGTTGTCAAGGAAAACGTCAAGGAACTGCAGGGTTCCATCGTCGTGGAAACACAGCAGGGGATCGGCACTACCTTTGTTCTCCGCATTCCCCTCACCCTCGGCGTAGCCCGGGCACTCATGGTGAAAATCGGCGAAGTCACCTACGGCATTACCCTCAATGACATCAAGGACATTCATCGGCTGGAAAGGCAGGATATTTCCGTTGAGGAAGGGACGTGCACACTGGCGGGGGCGGTCGTGCCCTGGTATTCACTGCCGAATCTGCTCGGGCTGACGGACGCGAACCCCGAGGACACGCAATCGCTGGTTTTGGCCATATTCTCCGAAGGCCGGACCCTAGCGCTCTCCATCCCGCAAATCACGGGCCAGAAGGAGATTGTTATCAAGGGCTTGGGAACCCATCTGCGGACGGTCGCCGGCGTGTCCGGTGCGGCTGTCATGGGTGACGGTACGATCGTCCCTGTCCTGAATGTTCCCGATCTTGTTCAAGCGGCGCTTCATTCTGAGCAGAGCGGAACACCTGCATTGCGCCTGGAAATCCCCTCCTCCTTTACGGTAATGATCGTTGACGACTCCATCTCCATTCGTCGCGTCATGAGTCGACTGGTGACAGCCAGCGGATGGGTGCCGATCGAGGCTAAGGACGGGTTGGATGCTCTTGAACAGCTGGAAATGGAGGAGATTCGGCCAGATTGCATCATTCTGGATATTGAGATGCCGCGGATGAACGGATTTGAATTTCTCGCGAAATTACCCAATATTCCAGGCGGAAAGGATATTCCAGTGATTATGCTCACCTCCCGGACTTCCAGCAAACACCAGGAAAAGGCCTATCAATTGGGGGCCAGGGCTTTCCTCAATAAGCCGTGCAAGGACGAGGAATTTGTCGAAACCGTTCTCAAGTTGACCGGCAACACCGCAACGTCGTTTCAGGATGCGCGGCGTGAGGTGATCGTATGAAAACCCTTTTTTTGATGCAGATTGGCCGGCAGCTCTTTGCGATTGACAAGGAATGCGTGGTCGGCGTTGGAGCCCAAGATGACGGCAAAGTCAAACCGGTTGAGGAGAACGGCAAGAAATATCTACCGCTTCCCCATGGTAACCGGGCGGTGATTTGTGACGTCCAAGCGCTTATGACCGGGGCTGAGGCTTCGTTGTCATCCCGGCGGGGCAATTACCTTATTGTGGCCCACGAGGAAACCCTCATGGCTCTCACCATGAGCGGCAAGGGAAGGATAGTCATGGCGGATGTTGCTGCCGCCCTCCCTTTACCACCCGCCTTTACCGGAAAGTCGAGGGATTTGATTCCGGGAGCGTTGATCAATTGCACGGATTTAATTTTGTTGGTTGACCTGAAAGTCTTGCTTGATTCAACGGATTGGGTGGCACACCATGGGGGGTGAGAGGGCAACGGATAAAGATGTGCACAAAGGAGCGGGGGCAATGGCTAACGAGAGGCAACAGGCCGGCATTCGGACGTTTTTTTTGCCGATGACGATCAACGACAGCACGGGAAACGTTTTTTGTTTGTTTAGCCAGAGTCAGGTCGTTGAGATTCTTGGACCACGACCGATCCAGCAAATACCGCGTAGTCCAGCCTATTTGAAAGGGGTGTTGCATTACCATGACAGGCTGCTGCCGGTCATCAGTTTGGATGATTTGTGTAACCGTAAACAAAAAGGGATGCCGGAACGATACCGACAATTGGTGGTGATCCGCACAGGCGCAGTCGATCTTGTGACCGGAGAGCCGCTGAAAGCCGTGGTGGCGGCGAACGTCAGGGTGCGTATCGCCAAATTATCCGGGCAGGAGTTGGCAACCGCTTTTGTGGAACGGGAAGCCCCACCTTCTTTACGCGACTCTGGGGTCTTGCGCGGGTTTTTTCAACGGCATGCCGACTCTGTTGCTGTGTTTGACCTTGGTCCAGTGGTCCAGGGAACGTTTGAGAAGTGCTTGGGAGAGCCGAAGCATTGATGATGGAACAGAGTGTCCTTGATAACCGGATTCGGGTCGTCACCAAGAAGATGGTAGGGGTGCGCTCCATATCGCTTGGGTTCCTCATGGCTGCCGGCCCGATGGATGAAGCGGAGGATCGCGGTGGTGTTGCCCATCTCACCGAACATCTGATGTTTGACGGGACGGAACGCCGGGATGCAGAAGAAATTGCCCGGATGATGGACACAACCGGAGGGCAGGTCGGAGGGTTTACCTCCCGAGATTACACCTGTTTTACCGCAACGGTTCTGGATGACTATCGTACCTATCTAATCGATTTGATGGGCGATATTCTGCTGAACTCGCAGTTCGCCGATTATGCCGTTCATCAGGAGAAAGAAACCATTATTCGGGAGTTAAGCGCCCAGCTTGATCGTCCTGATGTTTGTGCCCACGAACGGCTGAAGTCGCATATTTGGCAAGGGCACCCGTTGGGAAGACCTATCGGTGGGGCCATTACCTCGGTGGCTGGATTGCAGCAAAAGGATGTGATCCAATTTTTTCAGCAAAACTATCAGCCGCGCCGGTTGATTATTGCCGCTGCTGGAAACGTCAACCATCAGGATTTGGTCACCAATGTGGCTGATGCTTTCTGGATGATGCAGGATGACGGCCGGGCAGATGTCCAACCGGTTCGTCCCACTTTCCATGGTGGAGTGACGGTGGAGTGCAAAGGTGTCTCCCACGTCTATTTTTCAATCGCTCTGCAAGCCGCGCCCTACACTGCGGCGGAGCGGTACCTGATTCATCTTTTCACCGCCATATTAGGGGGCGGCATGAGTTCCCGCCTATTCCGGAAGTTGCGGCAGGAATTGGGAATGGTCTATGAAATCACTGCCGAATATCAAGCCTACAGGGATGATGGCGTGATTGTGATTGAAGGATCGACTACGCCCGAATTGCTGCACCCGGTCCTTTCTCAGATTCTTCTAGAGGTCAAGGGGATGGCCCTGCAAATGCTGCCAATCCTTGAAGAGGAGTTGTGGATTGCAAAAATGCAATTGAAAGGGCAGCACATCATTGCCCAGGAAAATTCGCATACCTGCATGAGCAGTTTGGCCACGCAAGCTTTCTATTTTAATCGTTTTATTGATTCAGCAGAGATGCTGGACCAGATTCAACAAGTGGATTTGGAACGGATGAACACCATCACGGCAAACATTCTTACCAATGGACTGCTTCACTCGGCTATTGCCCTTGTCGGTCCATCGTGTGAGCAAGTGTGCAACACGGCGGTGTTCGAAAAAATGCTGCGGGATTTTCAGTGACCCGCTTAACAACAAAGGGAGGATATTGGCATGGCTCTGGATTCTATCATCAAGAAAAACTGGATTGAGATTCAAAAGAAAAACACCGCCCCGGTCAACGCTATTGGCGTCAAAATCAATCCCAAAGATGAGAAGACGATGAAAATTTGGAAGGAAGAAGGGATCGATACTTTTATCAAGAAATAAGAGAGGATTGCGGCCGAACCGATCACATCGGTTCGGCCGTGGCCAGCATGGTTCTCCGGGGATATGAGTCGCTCGCGGGAGTAACGCAGATGGCGATTCCAACACCGTGTAGGATTGATTTTTTTTGCGTGGAAGGCACGGCGATGATCGGTTGCTTGTCGTCAACGATATCTGATTAAGTTGAGTGAGGAGTTCTGGAGGCAGAATGGAAGAACAAAACAAACAAAGTGGTGGGTTTGGCAACCCTTTCTCGGCGTTGACCAATAGGTTCAATATTCGCGGTAAGCTGATGCTGGCGTTCCTCGTCATGATCGTTCTGACGCTTGCTGTTATCATCATCGCCACCACTTCGCAGCGGTTTGCCACGAAAACTATCGATGAACTTGTGCAGGTGCACGGCAAGGTTGCCCGCTTGAGCTTGGACACCGAGAAAACGGTGAAGACCATGAACGGTCATGAGAAGGATTTTCTTCTCAATTACAATAAGATCGGCATCGTTGAGGCCAAAGCGCTGTATCTGAGCAAATTCATCGCCGCCGGTGGTGAAGCCTACCAGAAGCTCTACGAGATCCAGCAGGTAACGCCTGATGCGAAAGAAAAGGCCAATGCGCAGAAAGCTATGGACGCCATCAATAACTACCTGGCGACATTCATGAGCACGGTGAACATCCTGGAGCGTCAGGTTAACCCGGAATTCGGTGAGTTGACCAAACTGCGGCAGGCCCTTGATGTTTTGCGTAAATCGGTGGGCACCGTCAGTTCCACTAAGATACAGGCTCTCTTCCAGAATCTGATTTCTCAAACGCAAGAGTACACGATGGTGCCGACAAAACAGGCGAGCGAGAAGGTGCTGGTCGAGACCAG
>JBBQCO010000075.1:0-15724 GCA_038318785.1 Desulfobulbales bacterium
TTTGAGCCTGTGAACGATCCACCGGTTGCGGTGAATGACAATCTCACAGGTACGGAAGACGTTGCCCGGACGATAACGGTTGCCGACTTGTTTGATACTGATGGAACCGGAACAGAGAACGACCAGGACGCTGACTCCTCATCGTTTGCGAGCATTACGATCACCGATCTTGGTGCGCACGGAAAGCTACAGCTCAACGGGGTGGATGTGACCGTCAATCAGGTTATTTCTGTTTCGGATATCACTGCTGGTCATTTGCAGTTTGTTCCGGATCGTGACTTCAGTGGTGACACGACCTTCAGGTACACGGTGAGCGACGGTACGCTGTCGAGCAACGAGGCAACGGTGACTATTTCTGTTGCTCCGGTGGTCGATGTTCCAGAAGTTACTGTAGTACTTGGCGAACCCGCCAATGTTTATACAACAATTAACAACGACAATGTCACCCGAACAGATCAGGGATTTACCGTTACAGCGGATGGGCTCAATGGTGCGGCGGGCGTCATTGCCGTAAGGGGGACCGGGACGCCAACGGGTTTTGGCGTCACCGGCGCGGCTTCTGGCGATCAAATGGAACTTGGTCAGTCGGGCTTGGGAGGCTCTTCTGAGAAAATTATTGTCGTCTTCGATACGCCTGTTTCTGAAGCGACACTTCGTTTTGCTTGGCTGGCGACAAATGAACTGGCGGAATATAAACTTTATGATGACAACCACGATCAGATTGGTGGCGATATTATACGAGGTCAGACTGATAGGGTTGACCCTGCATTGATTCTGACGGGTTCTGGAGGAACTCTGATAAAGAGTATTGAGTTCACTGCACCGACCGATGGTGGAGATAATGACTATCTGATTCATGATATCAGCTTCGTCACCGGCACCACCTACGCAGTCGACGTGACTGTTGCGCCGACGGATATCGATTACTCGGAATCCGTCCTTAACATCAACCTGACGATCCCGTCCAATGCCATTCTATCAGCCGGAGAGTCGAATAGTGATGGCACTTGGAATCTGCCATTGGATAGCGATGTTGATAACAACAGCTATTCAGTGAACATCGATCCGATAACCAAGGCGGTAACGATCAGTGGCCTGACTATGACGGTCTCCGGCGAAATGAGTGACCAACCTGATGTTACCGTAATCACCACGATAGAGGATAGCACACCAGAGGGCGTCACGGACACCACGCACTTCATCGTGGGAAATTCCGGTGACAACGTCCTCGTTGGCGGAGCGGGTGCCGACACCTTTGTGGTCGGCGAGGGACACGATACCATCATGGACTACACCGCAGGCGACAAGGTCGACATCAGCGATGTGCTCGACACTGCAGCGGGCGATACTTCCCGTCTTGATGTCCTGGATAACGGAGAGGGCAAAGCGCAGTTGGTCATTTATGATGACGCCAACCCTGCTGCTGAAATAGGCAGCGTGACTTTCGACAATATTGACTTCGATACCCTGGATTCCAGTGACCCGCTGGACTCTCTCTTGGGGCAGATAGATCTGGATCACACCAAGTAGCGGACGCTGCGTAAACACCAAACAAACAACCGCCGCGGGGAGCACATCTGCTCTTCGCGGCGGTTTTGTTTTCTGAATCGCTCTGATTGCTGGAGCAGAGAAACGTTTGCTGTACATGCCAATGGCACCGAACAGCATACACCGACCGGAACAAATGGAAGACGGAGTCCATAATAAAAAACGGGACTCCAGGTCGAATAAAGTCCGGCGAACCAGGTTTTTCCGAAAACCTATTCTTTCCCCGCCACTCCGGTCTGATTGACCAGCAGGGCCAGACCGAGCCGCCCGCGGGTCGAAGTTTTGGCGTAGATAGCGCCGAGATGGGCCTTGACCGTGCGTTCGGTGATGGCTAATTGCTCGGCGATCTCCAGATTGGACAATCCTTCGGATACCAGACCGGCGATTTGATATTCCCGGTCGGAAAGGGTGTGCAGCCTCTGCCGTCTTGTCTCCTCCCTGGCCGCTTCATTTTCTTCCGGACGTGGTGCCGCCGATTGGGCAATCAGCCGCTGCATCAGTTGCTGGTTGATCCAGACCGAGCCTGATGCCACGACCCGCGCCGCCTCTTGCAGCAGTTCCGGGCTGATGTAGCTGTTGGCGTAGCCGATTACCCCCAGACGGATAAAAGCGAGTCCTTCCGAGTCGTCCGGGCGGTCGGAAAAGATGAAAAGTTTACAGGCGGGCTGCCGCTTCCGGATATAGGCGATAATCTCCGGGTCGACCAGCGCCCGGTGGACAAAAAGGAGATCAAAAGAGAGCTTTTGCCCCACCAGGATGCTTAGATCCTGTAGGGTGGTGGCCTGGTACGTGGAATACATCGCATGCAGGGCCGAAAACCAGCGTTCCCGTAGGCTGGTGTTGCCGCAGCAGAGGATCAGATTCATCTCATCGCTCCCGCAGTGCCGTTGATTGGGCGCGTAGGACAGGCTTGAGCAGGTAGGAAAGGATGGTCTTCTTGCCGGTGAGGATATCCACCGATACCACCATGCCGGGGATGATCGGCAACGGTTTTTCCTTGCTTCCCAAGTAATTCTGTTTTGTCCGCAGGCGGACCAGATAAAAATCGTTGCCCTCCTTGTCGGTGATGGAATCGGCGCTGATGTGCTCAAGATCGGCATCCAGCCCACCATAAACGGTGAAGTCATAGGCGGTGAATTTGACCACGGCCTGTTGATTGGGGTGGAGAAAGGCAATGTCGGCAGGCTTGATTCGTGCTTCGACCAGCAGGGAATCCTCAAGGGGAACGATCTCAATCAGGTCCATGCCCGGCTGAATGGTGCCGCCGACCGTGTTCACCTTGATCTGGTTGATGGTTCCGCGCACCGGCGAGCGAACAGCAGTGCGCTGCAAACGATCCATCAGGGCTGAGGAGTTGGCGTTGATACTCTCGAGCTTGGCGTAAGCCTCGATCAACTCGCCCCGCGCGGTGTTGCGAAAGGTAAGTTGTTCTCCTTCTAGAGCTTTTTTGGCTTCCGCAATTTTCGACTCAATCTTGGGAATCGCGATCCTGGTTGCGTCAATATTACCGCTCATTTCACTCGACTGGCGCTGGAGCCGCAAGACTTCGACCTCGGAGACAGCACCCTGTGCAACCAGCGGTTTGGTCATCGACAGTTCTCTTTGCAAGAGGCCGGATGTGCGCGTCAACTCTCCCTGCCGAGAACGCAGTTCAGCCAGTTCCTGCTTGCGCTGGTTGAGCTGCTCCTGGAGAATTTGCAGTTTCGCGGCCAGTTGTTCCTTCCTGGAACCGTACAGTTTTTGTTCACGGGAGCCCAGTTCGGGCTTTTCCTTGACGACTTCCTCGGGAACGGTAAACGGGGTGTCGTGGGTCTCGGCCTCCAGCCTGGCTATCTGGGCCTTGAGCGCCAGGTAACCGACCCGGCTTTCCTGGTAGGGCGCCGAAAATCTGGTTTTGTCGATTTCGAGCAGCAATTGATCTTTTCCTACAATTTCACCGACATGGACCAGCATTTTCGAGAGGATACCGCCCTCCAGGTTTTGCACCACCTGGATCTGCTGGGACGGGATGACCTTGCCGTCGCCACGGGTAACCTCGTCGATCTCGGAAAGAGCAGCCCAGGCAAGAAAGAACAGGAAGAACAGTCCGGTGAGCCAAATAATCAACCGGCCACCACGGGGATTTTGAAAAAGAAGCGTTGTTCGGATGTCGGTGGCGAGATCCAAGTCAAGGGTCGGCAGGCGGCGGAAAAGCCCGGTCGATGGAGTGTGTTCTTTTTTTTCCGGTTGTTGTTCGGCCATGATTATGTTCGCCTAAAAGTGAATCTGTCCGCTTTTTATGGCGGTCATGACCTGATCGCGCGGCCCGTCGGCCACCACCATGGCATTGTCGATAAGAATGATCCGGTCGACCAGGTCGAGCAGTGATCCGCGATGGGTAATCAGAATCAGGGTCTTGCCCGGGAGCAGTTGCGTCAGATTGTTTTTGAGCCGGGTTTCGGTACGATTATCCATGGAACTGGTCGGCTCGTCGAAAACCAGGATCGGCGGGTCGTGCAGCAGGGCTCTGGCAATGGCAACACTTTGCCGCTGGCCGCCCGAAAGGCCTCGGCCCTGTTCGCCGATCTCCATGTCGAATCCCTTGGCGTGTTTGCCGACAAATTCACTGACCCCGGAGAGTTCCGCAGCCCTGAGGATGAGCGTGTCTTCAACCTCCGGCGAGCCAAGGATGATGTTGTCCCGGATGGTGCCGCGAAAGAGGGTGACGTCTTGGGGAACATAACCGATGAAATGGCGCAGTTCGGCCGGGTCGATCTGGCGGATATCGGTGTCGTCCAGGGCGACCATGCCGGCCGTTGGTTCGTACAGGCCAAGCAGCAGTTTGCCCAGGGTCGTTTTTCCCGAGCCAATGGGACCGATGATTGCTACTCTCTCGCCGGGTTCGATGGACAGCGAGATGTTTTTCAGGGCCAAGCCGCTCTGCTCGGGATACTGGAAATCGACCTGTTCAAAGGCGATTTTGCCTCGGCATTCGCCACGGAGCAGGAAATTTCTGTCCGGCGGCCGTTCCACCGGCAGTTCCATGATGGCGTTGAGTTCCTTCAGTGCCGCCTTGGCCTGATGGTAACGGGTGGCAAGATTGACCACCTGGGACATGGGGGCAATGGCTTGACGGGAGAGGATGAGCAGGGCAATGATCCCGCCTTGGGTCAGTTCGCCGGCGGCGATTCGGTAGACCCCGGCAATGATGGTCGCCACCGTGGTCAGGTTCATGATGAAATCAGTGAAATGGCTGACCGACGAGGAAAAAAGACGGGAGCGGCTGCTCCAGGTGGCGATATAGCTGACCGCTTCCTCCCAGGCGCGCTGAATCTGGCTTTCCGCACCCAACATTTTGATGGTTTCGATGCCGGAGAGCCCTTCCACCAGGATGGAATTTTTTTGTGCCGAGGCCTCAAAAGATTGCCCCACCGCATGTTTGAGGGGAGCCTGAACAGCAAAGGCGAAAAGGGCCATCAGCACAACGGCACTGAGATGGACGAAGACGATCGCACCGCCGAGATACCAGATGGCTGCCAGGCCCAGGAACATGAAGGGCAGGTCGATGAGGGCGGTGATCGAAAACGAGGTGATGAAATCGCGAATGGATTCAAACTGCTGTAATTTTTTAGAAAAGGCTCCCACTGATTTCGGCCGGACCTCGAGCCGCAGCCCAAGGACTTTTTCCAACAGAGCCGCTGAGATCCTCAGGTTGGCCTTTTTGCCGGCCTCATCGACAAAATGGCCACGCAGTCCCCGGAGGGCCAGATTAAAGAGATACACCACCCCGATGCCGATGCCGAGCACCCACAGGGTCTCAAAGGCCAGATTGGGGATGACCCGGTCATAGACGTTCATGGTGAAGAACGGACTGGTCAGGCCAAAGATATTGATCAGCAGAGAAGCCAGCAACACATCCCGGTAGATCCGCCAGGAAGAGAAGAGGGTGCCCCAAAACCAATTTTTTTTATCGGGTTTGAGGTGATGATCAAGCTGCCGATCCTTGCGGAATTTTGGCCGGACAAAGAGGGCGAAACCGCTGTAGCGCTGCCCGATCTCGGCCAAGTCGAGTTCCGTTTCCCCGAGGCCGGTTTCCGGGAGCAGGACGGTGGCCCGTTGGCCACTATGATCGATGGTTGCCAGCAAGCAGGCCTGGCCCTCCTTGAGCAAGAGGACAGCCGGCAGCTCCAAACCGGACATCTTTTCCAGGGGCCGTTTCAACAGTCGCGAAACCAGCCCAGCCCGATCGGCGGCGCGGGAAAAAAGTTCGACCGTGAGGCGGTTGTCTACCAGCGGCAGGCCAGCGCGGAGCCCGGTCCGGGAAACCGGCAGGTTGTAGAGTCTGCCGAGCTGCATCAGGCAATCGGTCAGTGGGTCATCGACGGTCTCGGGGTCGAGGGTCCGGCGCCAATCCTCGGTTTTATGCGGGATATCCGTTTCAATCATGTTTGTCTGCAAAGGGCGGTTGTGGAGCGATCAACGCATGTGGTATGTTGACTGTATCACAAGGGAATCAATCATATCAAGGTATTCAGCGGGAGCAATCTATGTTGTATGTCGAACGGGACACCAAGGGCGGCATTGTCGCCATTCGGAGCGGGGGTGAGCAGGAGGCGGGGCGGGATCCCGTTTCCCTGCTTGACGAGGAGGTCCTGGCCTTTCTCAAATCCAGCGGCGAGATTGAGCTGCTGGCGCAATTGCTGATGCACTCGGATGCATCTATTGTCAGGGTGCTGGAGGATCTGATTGATCTGCTGATTGCCAAGAAAGTCATCTTGTTCACCGAATTACCGCCGGAGGCGCAGGCAAAGATTCAACACCGCAAACAGCTTCGTGCCAAAATAGGCAACGATAACCTGATGGTCGACGATATCCTCTGACCACCTCACGCCCGGCGATGATGCTCCAAGGGCTCCGGACGCTGCACAAAGAATCCCTGCACGGCATCGACGTGCGTTCCCGAAACAGTGCGCCACTGCTCCTCGGTTTCAATCCCTTCGACAATGACTCTGATATCCAGACTGTGCGCCACGTTGCACAGCGCACTGACAAAGAAGTGGCTGTCGCTCTGCTCGTTATGCAATTCGTTGGTGATTGCCCGGTCGATCTTGACGTAATCGGGAAGAAGCGATTTGAGATAGCCGAAGTGGATGAGTCCCTGTCCGAAATGATCGATGCCGAGGGCATGGCCCATGGTTTTAATCTCCTCGGAAAAAGTTTTGATCAGATGCAGATGACGGATGGCGCGGAACTCGGGAAATTCGAAGTTCAGCGACAGACCGGCATCGGCGCTTTTCTTCAGCTGGCGGTGGAGCCAGGCGACGAATTTGCCGTCGGTCAGCGAGAGCGGCGAGAGATTGATCGCAACCCGTTGCGGTTCAAGCAGATCCGGCGGCAGTTCGAAAATTCGTTCCAGAATGATGCGGTCGAGGGCGGGCATCAGGCCAAGCTGTTCGGCCATGGGGATGAACATGCCTGCGGAGAGGTGGTTGCCGCTGTCGTCGATCACCCGGGTGAGAATCTCGTGATGCACTATTCGCCGCCGGTCGCCACGGCCGACCGTTGGCTGGGAATAGAGAACGATGGCGCGCTTGGCGAGGACGTCCTCCAGTAACGGTTTCCACTCCGTCTTTCCTGCTGAGATCGTCCCCTGATCCTTGGTGGGAGAGACAATGACTGCTTTGTTGTCGTGGTGGTATCGGGCGGTGTTGAGGGCGGTGTCGGCCTTGGTGATCAGTTCGCTGAAGCTGGTCCCCTTTACATACGCCACGCCGCCGCAGGCGAGGACTCCCAAGGGCAGTGCCGTTTGCCCTTCCGTTTGCCGGGACAGATCTTCGACAATGGTGTCGGCAATCCGGCCGGCTGTGGATGCGTCCGTGTTGGGGAGAAGCAAGGCAAAATCGCCGCCACCCAACCTGCCGATGATGGTTTCGGGCAGCTCTGCACAGGCCTGCCGGATGCATGTTGCCGCGTCCCCGATCAGCTGGTCGCCGGCCTCATAGCCATGTTCCTGGTTGAATGTCTGGAGGTCTCGGATGTGAAAAAGGAGGAAGACGCCTTGAGCGACCGTCTCCTTGCCTTCGAGTTGTGCCTTGATCTGGGCCTCAAGAAAACGCCGGTTGCCCAGGGCAGTCAGCGGATCCTGATAGGCGCGTTGCCTGAGGTTGTCGGCGATGTCCGCCTGTTCTTGAAACATCTCCCGGATTCGTTCGGTCATCCTGTTCATGGCGGTGACCACGCGCCGGAGTTCTCGGGTGCGGGGCAGTCGTTCCTGGATGTGGAAACGGCGGTCGCAGAGGGCTGTGGCCTGCTCCTCAACCTCGGACAAGGGACGGAGCAGGCGCCGAAGGCCGAGGCCTCCCAACAGGGCCACGGTGGCGGCGGCTGCGGCGAACCACAGGGTCGCTGCCAGGGCCGATTTCCACATCATCCTGTAGGCATAGCCGGGATGGCACTCCACGGTGACCGAACCGGCCTGCTGCCAGCCGTGCATGATCAGGGCATTGGCCCGGGGCGCGGTCAGCGGCGTCAAACGGATGAACCAGGCAGGCACACCCTCAACGGTTATATCAGCCTTGCGATCGACTAACACCTCTCCTTTGACACCCCGCAACTCAATGATCCGGTAATAGCCCCGGTCGAAAAGGGCATTGATCATGGCTTCCATGGCGGGAACGTCCGTGCCCTTGGCCAGGGTGCTCAGGGAGAGTCCCAGCGAGGTGGCCGTATCCTGGGCATGCGACTCCAACTGGTCGACGAGAAAATCGCGGGTGCGTTTCTGCTCCCCTATCCACAATCCGGTGCAGAGGCAGATCAAGGTAATAAGGGTGAAGAGTAGTAGCTGTCGATATAGAGTCATGGTGCCTCCTCTTCCTGTTCCATTTCGTTGGTCATTCTGTCGAGTAGCTCACGCCATCGTTTGAGTCGGTCGCTGTCGCCAATCATCTTTCCTTTGCCGCGCTGTTTCGCCAGCCACAGCCCGGAGCCGTTCAGGCTGTATACCGGCAGCAGATCGGTTCGCTGTGAGGAAGGCTGAATGGTTTCGACCAGGTTATCAAGAACCAGAGGTTCCGCTCCGGGCGAAGGGTAGTAGGTGAGGACCATATGGGCCTTGTTGAGTCGCACTGCCTTGACATAGGTCAGGGTCAGGCGGTCCTCCGCCATCCCGAGCTTGATTAAGGTGAAATATTTGGCGATGGCAAAATCCTCGCAATCGCCGCCTTCACTGGCAAGAAATTCAATAGGCGTCGCCCAATAATCAGCCTTCTGCCAATGGATGTCATCATCGACAAAGGCCATGGCGTTAAAAAAACGGTTGACCCGCTCAAGTTGGGCTCGGTCATCGCCCCCGGTGGTTTGGATCAAGTTCTGCCAGCCGAGCAGGCGGGCACGTGCCCCTGTGCCGTACCGTTTTTCCATGATGCGAAGCGTGCGTTCGTTGATGACAAAGGTTTCCTCGGTACCAACAGGGGCGGCGGTCACAACCAGCAGGAGCAGGAGCAGCCATCGGGCTGTTCCTTGGATCAGGGAAGGAGAGAGTCCGCCGGTGGGCATGGGGAGACCGGTGAAGAAAAAACGGTGCCTGGAAACAGGAGAGCAAGCAATCCGTTTGGCGGGGGAGGCGCCGTAGGGGCAAAGGAGAGAGGCGCAACCCGTCCATGGCGTGAGCGCACGGACGGGTTGCTGGACAGCGTGAGGATTGGAGAGGTTGCGTGAATGATATCAGGATTTTTTGCTGGGTTGAGCCGTTGTGTTCACGGCATTGTTGTCATTGTCAACCGATCCTTCCGCAGGCCAGAGAAGATCGAGGGAGGGAACCAATTTCCCGGTCCCGTTGAGTATTCTGTATTGCGAGTACAGGCCTTCATACTCGGCGGTGACCAACTGTCGGGCAGAATCAATGCGCTCGGCTTCGGCATCAAGGACGTCAAGCAGGGATCGTTGACCGATGTTCCACTGTTTGGTATAGGCGCTCGCCGTCTTGGCGGCAAATTGCATTCGCTGATTGAGATAGTTGGTTTTCTTTTTCGCGGCTTCGTGCGCTTGCCAGGAGAGGCGGATGGATTCAACCACCTGGCGGTGGGTATGATTTTTAATTTCCCGCGCTTCGTTGATCAGATGGACGGTTTCGCTTTTTCTCGCCTCGTCCCGCCAGCCGTTGAACAGGTTATAGCGAAACCGGAGAAAAACTCTCAGATCCTCCCGTTCCTCACCGTCATAATAGGAACTGAAGCTGGTTTCTTCTTCCCAAATTTTGTCCGCCTCAAGGTCGATAATCGGCATGAACGGGCTTTTTGCCACTTCATCCTGCTTGCGGCGGGCTTCAAGGTCGGCACCGGCTGATTTGAGCTGGGGATGACCGGCAAGGGCGATCTGCTCGGCATCCTCAAGGGTAGCGGGAATCATGGCCACAGGGCTCTCGGGACGGGTAAGCTGCAGAGGGGGATTGCCAACCACCGCATTGTAATTGGTTTGCGCGTCGAAGAGGTTTTGTTCAGCGACGACAAGATTGGACTGCGCCAGGTTGAGGCGGCTCTGAATCTGGTCCATGTCGGCAAGTCGATCGACTCCCGATTCGCTCCGGAGCTTGATCTGGTCGGCGATGCGCTGGTGCAGCGTCAGGTTTTCCTTTGCGAGAGTAACAATGGCCTCGTTTTTCAGAACTTCCAGGTAGACATTAACGACTTTCAGGGCAGTGTTGTCAGCCGTGCTACGGACGACAAAGGCTTCCGATTGCACTCGTGCCTTCTGTCGGTCGACCTCATTCATGGTGGAGAGGCCGGCGAAAATATTTTGTCGCAACCCAATCCGCGCCTGTTGCGGGTCAAGGTCATCATCGAAAGGTTTGTCGACGTAATCCTTACCCTTGCCGGCTTCAACATCAAGGGTGGGGAAGTAATTCGCTCTCGCCTGCCGGACCTCCTCGTCTCGTGCCAGCCGGTTATGCGCAACGGAACGGACGTCGGGATTGGTCTCAATCATTGTTTTAACAGCCTGCTGCAGGGTTTCGGCGTGTGAAACCGTGCCAACGGCAACGCCGCCCATCAGGGTCAGGGTGAGAATTGCACAAAATCTTTTCAAAACCATGAAAACCTCTCTCAAGCTGATGAATGGAACAGGAAGGAACAGAAGAATAACCGGCAAGTGCGGTTTTCTATATACCGAAACTTTTGCTGATGGGGTAGTAACTTTTGAGTAAAGGAGTATTTTGCCTTTGGCGGCGAGTTGTTACCTGTTCATAATTGGGCGGGAGAGTGGTGGGGGTTGATTTCCAGTTTGAGGGCTTGGGCGAGTTCATGCAGGGAGTAGGGTTTTTTAACAAACTGGCTGATGCCAAGATGCATGGCCCGATTTACATCCTCGGCATTGGAATATCCGGTGGTGATGATGGCCTTTTGACCGGGAGCCTGCTGGAGGATGCGCTCGTATGTTTCACAGCCGTTGATACCCGGATCCATCATCATATCCAGGATGACCAGGTCCACCGTTGTTTTTTTGAGGTATTCGACCGCCTCTTCGCCTGATTGGGCGGTCAGGGGGTGATAACCGAGCCGGCTGAGCAGACGGCTGGCAATTTCGCGTTGGCTTTTTTGATCGTCAACCACCAGGATTTTTTCGCCGTTGCCCTGGTATTGGCTGATGACCGGTAATTGCTGCACCGGTTTGGAGACGCCGAACTTATCCACCGGGAAATAGAGCGAGAACAGGGAACCATTGTTGTTGCTGGTGACATCAACAAAGCCGCCGTGGTCGTGCACCGTATTCCAGACCACGGCAAGGCCAAGGCCGGTACCGCTCCGTCCCATCACCTTTTTGCTGTAAAACGGGCTGAAAATCTGCGGGAGGTCCTGAGCTGAAATGCCGGGGCCGTCATCTTGCACCGAAATGAGCACATACTCGCCTGGTTCGATGGTTTCATACCCCTGTTGAGGGGCCGTCAAAGTGATGTTTTTGGTGGTCAGGATGACCTGACCTTTGCCCTGAATGGCCTCGGCGGCATTGTTTGCCAGATTCATGATTGATTTGCACAGATGCATGCCCGAGCAGTTGATGTTGTGCAGCTTGCCTTCCAGGTAGGGAGTGATCTGCACGGCCGGAAATCGCTGGTAAAGTTCCTTGAATTCAACCGAGTTGAAGTAATCGGTGATGATGGCATTGACATTATGGACTTCTTTCTTGCACGTTGCTCCGCGGGCCACGGTGAGCAGATCATTGACCACGGCCGCTGCCCGTTTGCCGGCCTCACGGATCATCATCAGCTCTTCCCGGTATTTGAAATCAGCCCCCAAATCCATGAGCAACAGTTCCGGGTAGGTGATGATTCCAGCCATGATGTTATTGAGGTCATGGGCCACGGAGCTGGCCATCAGGCCAAGGGATTCCATGCGTTTGGCATCGGCCAGTTTTTCCATCAGGGTCATTTTTTGCTGCAGGGCGATTTCACTGTCCGTGACATCGCGGATGGCGGCCACCTGCACTTGCCGCCCCTGAAAATCGATATGCTTGACCCTGAATTCAACCGGAAAAGAGGTGCCGTCCTTTTTGATGCCCCGGGCTTCAAATGGACCTACCGAGTCAGCATCGGCCGGCATTTTCATGGCATGAATGGTGCTGCGGTCCAAGAGAACATCAAATATGCGTTTGCCCAGTAATTCGCTTTCCTCGTAGCCAAACATCCTGCAGAGCTGATTGTTGGTCTGCAGGAGTTCGCCCCGGTCGTAAATGATGATGCCTTCCCAGGTTGCCTGGGAGAGTTGGCGAAAGCGTTTTTCGCTGTTGTGCAGATCCTGCTTGAGCTGTTTGTGCTGAATACTTCTGGCGATGGTTCGGAGCAGTCGATCCGGGGGGCAAGGCTTGCGAAGGTAATCGTAAACCCCCTGGCGAAGGGATTCCACGGCGTTGTCGACGGTGGCGTTGCCGGTCAGGATAACGATGGCGGTGCCGGGATGTTCGTCCCTGATGCGGGCGGCAATGTGGTTGCCGCTTATGTCGGGTAGGTCCATGTCCACCAGTGCCACGGAATAGGCATGCTGCTGGAGCAGGTTAAACGCCTGAGCCCCTGAATTGGCGGTGTCGACTTGATACCCATCCGCCTTGAGTAAGATTGCAAGACTGTTACAAAGGTGCACTTCATCATCAATGACGAGAACAGTGTGTAACCGAGGCATGGGGGCAGGGTAAACCTCTTGTTAAAATTGAGATTTATTGAGAAAAAAGCAGTCGATTATCCATAACTGATCATTGAAACGTGTTTGCCGGAAAAAGTCCAATAAAAAAAACAATTATTCAATGGGGACAAGGTTTTCATGCCGGAAGGGTGAGGGTGAAGATCGTCTGTCCTGGACGGGTTTGATAGCTGATTGAACCACCCAGCTTTGTAGCGAGGTTATGGACAATGGCAAGACCCAGTCCGCCATGGCGGCCATCTTTGGTGGAGGCGCCTACCGTGAACAGTGTTGCTGTTAGGGCCGGATCGATACCGGGCCCGTTATCTTCCACGGAAATCAGGATGTTGTCGTTGTCGGTGGTTATGCGAACGGCAACAGCGCCGTGTCCGGCAACGGCATCGACCGCGTTCCCCAACAGATTTTGCAGGATCTGGCTGAGGCTTCCGCGGTCACTGCGGATGTAAAGCGGTAGGGTCCAGGGGATGAAGGTGAAATCGATCAGGTGCATTTTGCCGGAGGTGGCCTGAAACAGATGGAGTGTTTCTTCGAGGAGCCGGTGCAGGTCTAGCTGCTCGAGGTGGAGCTCATCCTGTTCACGGGCCAGATCTTCGAGTCCCAAGGTAAGATGCCCGAGTCGTTCCAGTTCGTTGTCGAGAATGGCCAGTTCTTCGTTGATCGCCTCGCCCTGTTCATTTTTTTTGCCGAGGATATGGAGGTAGTTGCGGAGAATGGCCAGGGGGTTGTTGAGCTCATGCGCAATTTTTCTGGCAACCAGGGTGGCCGCCTGAACACGTTCAGCCGCAATCCTCTCCGCTTGGGCTGCACGCATTCGTTCCAGGGAAAAGCAGATGGCCGCATGGTTGGCCAGGAGGCGGAGCGGGGTCCATTGGCCATTGAAATTGTGGAAGGCTTTTTCCGTCAGGCCGATGAGGACCAAGCCCAACAGTTCTTGCTGATGGATCATGGGAAGAGCGACCATGCCCTCTGTCCCGAGAAGGTGCAGCAGTTGGGCGTCAACAAGGTTGACCGGATGCTTCTCCTCGGGCTTTTGCCGGAAGGTGTGCAGCAGGCATTGTTGCTGGAGGGCTTTTCCGGGAAGGCTGTCAGCATACCGCGTGGGTGCAAAGGTGAAATCGCGCATTTCCCGGGCCAGTTTGTTGTCGGGGGAGGTGGAGCAGCGCAACTCGCCGGTCTGCGGGTTTAACACCATCACCACGCAGGCCTCCTCGTTAAAGAGGATTTTCATGCCTTGCTCCACTCCTGCCACAACTTGTGCTGTATTTTCAGCTCGGAGCAGGTTGTCGAGCAGGCCGCTCATCTGGGTGATTTCCCTGATGCGGTTGATCAGCCCCAGGGAAATTTCTTTGTGCGTCTCCTGGCTTTCCGGTTCTTTATCATGGGAGGTTTTGGCATTGTGGGGAATATGGATGCCCAGGTGTTCCGCAAATTCTGCTATCTCTTCATCCACCCCCTTGTAGAGTGCCTTGACCTGTGTTGGGGAAAGATTGAAGAAGCGGTCGGCAGCCTCCAGACAGTCCTTGCCGGCGGTACTGCTATGGCTGAGCAAATCGGTCAGATAAGCGATTCTGGTTAACGGCAGAGCCTGCTCGACCTCTTCGAGCGGATGGTGATGGTAACGGATGGCATCGGCGATCAGGGTGGGCAGCCGCCACTGTTCGCAGAGCCAAGCCCCGGCCGAACAGTGGTTGACATGGAGTTTTTCCTCTTCAAGAAAGGTGAGGCGACCACTATTGCAGCGCACTCCTTTGAGCAAAAGTGGCGCGTATTTGCCGGGAAAGGCCATCCACAGCAGAAGTTTGCCGATATCGTGCAGGAGCCCGGCCAGGTAGGCCTCCGAAGGTTCGGGGTAGGAGGTGGCGACGGCGATGTTGCGGGCGAGCAGGGCGTTGAGGTAACTGTGATGCCAGAACCGGTCGATGGACAGCAGGCCGTTGCTTTCCACCCGGCGAAAGACCTGTTGCACCGAGATGCTGATGGCCAGGTTTCTTACGGTATTGCCGCCCAAATAGACCACCGCCTGCTCCACATTGGTAAAGGTCCTGCGCGCGCCAATGAAAGCGGAATTAACCAGTTGCAGCAATTTGGCGCTGATGGCGGCATCTTTGTCGACTATGTGGGCAATCGCCCGGAGATTGATATCGGTATCGTGGCAACTGTCGATCAATTGCACCAGGACCTGCGGCATGCTCGGCAGGTTGCCGGAGATTTTGAGAGTGCTGAGAACGCTGTGGGCAGTGGTCATGGCCAATAACATGGGCAGGTGAAATGTAACTCTCTTAAAACAGGCTACTTTGGATTGTATAGCAGAGCGTCGAAGAAAAATCCAGCAGCCAAGTTTTAAGCAGCCATTATTTTTGATGGCCTCAAGCCCCATTGATCGGTGGTGGCGTACAAATCGCTTGACCCATGGTGTGCCGTTTAGGTAGGTATGAGCAATCGCGAGCACGGAGCGAATTTTTCAGTGACGGTGGCAGCGCCGTTCACCGGAATGACGATAATTCCCGGAATGAGGTGACTTTTGAAGGTAAATGGGCAGGCGTATCGGTCAATTTGGCTGGCGGCGGATGGCGAAGGCGTTGAAATTATTGATCAGACCCAACTCCCCTTTCGTTTTGCAGTGGTTCGTCTGGAGAGTGTGGAAGAGGCGATGGCGGCGATTAGCCGGATGCTGGTCCGCGGTGCGCCACTCATCGGCGCCACCGCAGCGTACGGCATCTGTCTGGGATTGCGGCGGCATCTCTCTTCGGCAGCCCTCGTGAACATGGCCGAACAGCTGATCGCCTGTCGGCCAACGGCGATCAATCTGCGGTGGGCGGTGGATCGGATGCTGCGACTGCTCTTGCCCTTGCCGGAGCAGCAGCGGCTGGCTGCGGCGTACCAGGAGGCCGGGCACATCTGCGAGGAGGATGTCGCCGCTAACGAGGCCATCGGCCGGCATGGCGCCACCCTGATAGCTGCCATCTGGGAAAAGAAGGGGAGAGGAGAGCCGGTCAACATTCTCACCCACT
>JBBQCO010000076.1:0-15577 GCA_038318785.1 Desulfobulbales bacterium
CTTGGTGATGTAATGCTCCTGCTCTATCTCTTCGAGCGGCGCATTCAGTTCACCAAGCATCAACCGACCGACTGCTGCCGCCCTTCGCAGCCGAACGATCTCGGCGGCCTCACGAGTACGTCCTTGATCAGTTCTAAGCACGCTACTTATCCTCTTTCTGCCACATAACGTTGAAACAACCTGCCCGCCGAGAAACTGCCATTAAAAAAACGCGTCGGGTTGCAGTCAGGGTTATCGACTTGACTGGTTAAAAATTATTTTTATTTTCAATAAGTTAATTTTATTTTCTACACTTTTGAACAACGGAATATTCTGAATTTATCTCAAGATTAAGAGCAGATAAAATTTTTGGGATTAGCTCCAGCAACACTGTACTTGCAACATCTATAGAGAATTGCGCTTCCCCTAGACTGCATTTTACGGCTTTATGTGCAATGTTATTCCGAATTTTTTGAATTTCAGACCTTTCATTCCACAATATTTTTGTTGAGCCATCTCTTTTAAAGAATTTAATATCGAACGATGCAACATCATCAATTAGTTTCGCTAATAATTCACTGAATCTATCCAATCCAGTTTGTTTAATGGCGGTTTCAGCAATTATTTCGGCAGCCATCTCGCTGTGAACTAAACCGTTTCTTTGAGTTCATTTTCGTACAGTTCTTCATGGTAGGCAGCCATTGCCTCCTCTTGCTGATATTCCCATAAATCCATTCCCATAAGCAATGACCTTTCTTTATTTCTAACAATTAATTAACAGGATTCTGGTAATTATGTAGTGGTTCCGTCCAACAAGTCTATGGTTTACCCTTCTCGTATTCCAGCTGACTGGTAACGATGTATAGTTGGATAACGAAAACCCGTTAATCTTCTTAGCATATATTTCGCTACCAGACACAGTTTTCCCATAATTGGAAGTGAGTCTGATGGCACGGCGAGCCAATTCAAACTTGCCATCACTATTCAACCGTTACAAACAACCTCAACAATCGGGACCTCCCAGCTCTCTCCAATGCAGTTCCTCTGAAACGCTTTATCTGCCACGTCATCCTTGTATCGCCGGACCAAGGCGATGATGCGGACCTCTTTGATTGTGTTCAATCTGTCAGCCCATTTTGCCTGCGCTTTTTGGGATAATCTTGCGATGGAAATACCATCGTTATTAACCAGATCCAGGCGCTTGTTCCTTACTTCGATCTTCACGGTACTCCCCGCGTTGACATGCTGCAAAGCCAAACGTGAGGGATGCTGTTCTGCTTTTATCCCCGCAAAATCGATGAAGAAATCGTCCATGCCCAGCAAATGATATGTGCGTACATCTCTATTTTCTTCAAGTGGGGCGGCTGGCTTCCTTCGAACCAGGAAATCTCCATTCAACAGCACGATATGAGGATTGCGTGAAGAATCCAACGAAAAAAGGTGCAAGGTCTCCCTGGCGCGCGACATTGCCACATAATACAACCGCCGTTCATCCTCAATTGTTGCGCCAGCCGCGTCATGCCAACTCTCGCCCAAGACAAACACATGATCAAACTCAAGCCCCTTGACCGAATGCGCAGTGGCGAGAAACAAGCCGTTCCCTATGGTTTTCGATCGCCTCTGCTCGGCCAGACTTTCATACAGATATTCCTCAATGGCCGGAACAGGCTGGGGAATATCTTTGGTTCCCTCCATCCAATCAAGAAGGATTCTTTTCAGGTTTTCCTTCCAAATCGTCCCGACGGGGCACCTCCTGTCCAGCATGGTAAGAAGATCAGCGCCGGTGATTGTTGCCGTGCGCATTGCCCGAAGGCAATCCAGCATTTCTGCATTTTCTTGTATTCGGGTCAACCGAGGGAACGTATCATGGCGCCCCCAGCACAAACTGACCGGCATTCCCAGGTCCTCGCAGGCACTGCGAACGATATCGAGGTCTTTCCATTCCCGGGCAAGAACCGCGCAATTTTTGATCTCAACCACACCTCCCCTTTGCAGACGCTGCAGCTCCTCAAGTAACACGGTTGCCTGCATCACAGCGTTCTTTACCTCGATGACCTGTACTTTCCCTTGAGCAACCGGATCATTGAGTTGCCAGTTGCCTCCAGGCGGCAGGTTCCGGCGAGCCTTGTTCACGCGGATGGGAGAGCCGGTTTTCATCCGGTCGGCATTGTGCGCAATGAGGCAATTGGCAGCGGCGATGATATGGGCGGTCGATCGATAATTTTCAATGAGATAAAACACTTCGGCGTGGTAATCCTGCTGAAATTTTCTAATGAACTCGACACTTGCCCCCCGAAACCGGTAGATATTCTGATCGTCATCACCGACAGCGAGAATGGCCATTTTTCGCTCGCCCTCCTCCCGGCTTTTCCCCGCAACCAGCGACACCAACTCATACTGATCGGCATCGATATCCTGGTACTCATCGACCAGGATATGACTGAACCTGCCGATCAAGGCAAAATCCGGTGGAATTTCCTGGAGCCCGATGATCTCAGTTTCTCCTTTCAAGAGGCGGATGGCATCAATAATGACCTCAGGAAAATCGATGTCCTTTCCACCTCCCTGCTTGCCGTGCGTGACCAGCGATTTACCCGTCAAGCGAAGAGCGAGACCATGAAAGGTCAGTAACGTGACGCCCATCATATCCTCGCCGACAAGATCATGTAATCGTTGCCGAAGACTGAGGATGGCACTGCGATTGAAACAGAGAACCAGGATCGCTCGCGAGTTTATCCTGTTGACCCGGAGAAGATGTGCCACGCGATGGGCAACCACTCGCGTCTTGCCCGCACCTGGACCGGCAAGAATCAGCATGTTCTTTTCTTGACCGGCAGTGACGATCTTTTCCTGACCGGGATTTTTCAGATCTTCGACCAGGCGCTGATACGACTGTTTGCTGGTTGCACGTTCGAGAAATTTGTCCTTATCCGGGAAAAACCGTTTAACAAACTGCTCCTTGTCATCATTGAAATAGGAGGCGACATACTCCCAGGCGCCGCTGATTTTTGTCAGCGCCAGGCGGGCATATTCATTCATGACATGAATCTGAAAGGTTCTTTCCGCGTAATGGGTTTTCAACGGCGAGAAGTCGGCTGCCGTATACCGCTTGGATTTGTTTTCCGGAAATAACTGGATGGTCATGGCCTGGCGAAAAACAGCCAGCCCCTGCTGGAGATCAATCACCCCCTGCTCATGCATATAGGTGAGTGCCCGTTCCGCTGCCGCCAAAGGATCCTTGAGTTTATCGACCAACAGCAGATCGCCCCGCAGGGCGGCAATGATCTGCTCAAGGCTGAACTCGACCAGCAGATTAGCACTCGGTTTTGCATCAGACGGCAACGCTGCGTGGATCGTTTCCAGGGCCCGATGGGCGGCCAGTTGGCGAACCTCGACGGTCTTGCGGAGAGAAAGCCAATCCCGATGCATGAAAACGGCAAAGCGATTGTTTCCCCTGGCGGTGAAAGTGATGCTTCCCTTGGCACCGGCCAGGCCTTTGCCGTCGCGCCCCAGACCATAGAGGAACAATTTCAAGTTATGCGGCGAACAACCGGTATACCCTGCATCGAGCATGACCTGATTGACCTGCCTGAGATCCAACTCCAGATGAGCTTCCAAATCCAGATCAGGCGCGGTTTCCTCAAGCACGCGCAGAAAGTTGTTTTCCAGGTCGACAACCTGCTGCAATTGTTTTTCAGAACTGGACTGCACCTTATAACGAACATAGGCGCTCAGGAGCGTCGTCTTCTCCAGCAGACCCTGAAGAGCCATGTCGTGCAGGGTTCGGATGACTCGCTGTGTTTCCGACTCTGTCTCGATATCGCCGTCCATACGGGCAAATGCCGACAAGCCCGCCAATTCATCAGCACTGAATGACTGGTTCAAACGGCTTCTTTCCATCAATGCGCCGAGAATGGCCAGCCATCGTTGCTGTTGCCGAGTGGAAAGGTTCAACCCGGAGATTTTCAGGGCCGCCTCCTCAAGACTGCTGACAGTGGGTTTCCCCTGAAAAATCCGGGTCTGGTTCTCGTTGCGCTGCAGGTACCCTGCCCGCTCCAGCCAGGCCAGTGCGGTGCGGACCCGGGTATCGGCATCGGTTAAATCTGGATCGACCTCGACCACATCCAAACGCACAAGATCGCCGGCGGTAAGGACAACCGTGTTCTCGCCACGCGCTGCATAGCGGATGCCGCGCAGGAACTGGGCAATTTCTCTTTGGCTGAGCATCGAGCCGCAGCTGAGGCGGAACTGTCCTTCGATATCCTGCTCATTGAAAATCAAGATGCACTCGGCGGCATGGCGATCCCGCCCTGCCCGTCCCGCCTCCTGGAGGTAGTTTTCCAGCGATCCGGGGATATCGGCATGGATGACCAGGCGGACATCCTCCTTATCGATCCCCATGCCAAAGGCGTTGGTGGCGCAGATGATCGGCGTGGTCCCGGTGACGAAGTTCTCTTGGACGCGTTTCTTGATTGATGGCTCTAGACCCGCATGAAAGGCCTCGACGTTAAAGCCGTGCTCCTGGAGATAGTCCGCCAGCCGTTCCGTGTTCTTTCTCGTGGCACAATAGAGAACGACACTGCCTTCGGCTGCGTATCGGGATTGGAGCAATCCAAGAATCGTCTGGTATTTCTCGTAACGATCAACCGGACAAACTTCATAATGCAGGTTGGTTCGCTCGTGCCCGCCCGAGAACTGCACCATCCGCAGGCCCAGCTCGCTCTGAAGGATATCGATGATCTCCGCTTTGACATCCTTCTTCGCGGTAGCGGTGAAACACTGGACCGGTGGGATACCGACCTTCTCCTGTTCGGCAAATTCGCGGATAAACCTGATCGCGTAGAGATAGTCGGGGCGAAAATCATGCCCCCACTTTGACAGGCAGTGCGCCTCATCAAATACCCAGGCCCCGATCTCCCGCTGGCTGATGGTGACTTTGAAGGATGGATTGCGCAGCTGCTCGGGTGAAACGAGCAGAACGCCTACATCTCCCAGACGAACACCTTCCAGCACCTCGGCACGCTCCGGCATTGTCAGCATGCCATAGAGGGCAACCGCGAGTTTGGTGCCCGTGAAACGGGAAAAATTATCCACCTGATCTTTCATCAACGCCTGCAGCGGAGAGATGACAATCGTCAGCATGTTACGGCGTTGATACCGCATCAGGGCCGGGAGCAGATAACACAGCGATTTGCCCCCACCGGTCGGGAGCGTCGCAAAAAGCGAAGAACCCCGTGCCGCGGCATTGACTATCTCTTCTTGCAGGCTGTTTCCTTCCTCGGTGGCCGGATCTTGCCGAAAGGAAGGGAAACCGTAATAATCGTGCAGAAATCGTCGGGGACGATGATGCGTTTGGCAGTACACGCAATCCGTTCGCCGGCAGAAATTTTCCCGCAATTGGTGGAGGACGACGGGAACGTGCGGGAACTGATGGCGAACCCAGGGAGGAAGCACCGAGTTGCCGCCGGCCACTGACAACCAGGCGGTCACATAAGCCAATGGCGACAGGGGCACTTCTCCATCCGCCAACTGCAGCATGAGATGGTCGACAGCCGAATCGCACGAATGCTTGCGGGCAAACCACGAAAAGGCGTCCAGCACATCCTCTCGAGGCAACAGGGGAATTCCCATCCAGGCCAGGGCTTCAGCCGTGCCCGCCAGGTTCTCCTCAGCAGAGAGAAAGCCTCGATACAGCAGAGGGACATCCGGGTTGTCCTCAAACTGCTGCACCAGGGCGTCCCATTGCTCGGCAAACACCTTGCCGGCCAGCAAGGCATCCTGGACCGGATCGTTGATACTATCGCGGACAATCTGGTAATTTTTGATCAGCCGGTGGTAGGGATTGGCCGGATAGGCCAGGGGGGAGAGAAAGAGGGTGTCAATTCTGGGCTTGTTGAACAGGTGCAGAGCGGGCGCGATCTGTTGCAATCGCGGGATATCGTGAGTGAGAATGTTATGGCCGAGAACGAAACAGGCATCCCGGGCAAAGGCATCAAATTCTCTGAGAACATTCTGGTCGATTTTTTTATTCTTGGAGACCTGAAACGTCTTCTCGCCAAGAACAGCCCCGATCGCATAAATGTGGTTGTTCTCGTTGACCTCAATATCGAAAAGGAGGCCCTGCTGAAGCAATTCCTGGCAGGAGAGAGGCATCAGACGACCACGGTGATGTTCAAGATGATCCTCATCCAGCCAGCGGCGCGACAAAATTCGCCGCGTCGTCAAGCAGTGCGCTCACCAGATGGGCAGGGGCACTGCCGCCCTGGGCAAAGCTCATGGCGCGCATCAGCAGACCGACCTGATTCTGGTCAAGTATGCCCTGCGGCAGAGCCTCGGCATAGGCCCAGACACCGACCTCGGCGCGGTTCAACGGCGCCCCCAGACCTGCCTTGTCCGCCGCGGTGCTGAGCAACGCGGCAAAAACCATTTCCAGGGCGCTGTCAACCATCTGCTGGTCAAGGAGCAGCCGCGCTGCCTTGAGTTTTTCCCGTGCCTGCCGACCGAGCTGGGATTCACCGGAGGTGCCGTTTGCGGTTGCGGCATCAAAATAACTGTGGCCCTCGGCCAACGGCGAGCCGCCACCAAGTCGCTGCAACCCTTTCAGCGCCAACCGGTCGATGAGCGCCACCGGCACCTCGGCCGACAACTGTTCAGCCACCTGGTCGGCATCGGCATCGACCCGATCCAGCACGGTCACCAAGCCGCCCCCGGAGCCGAAAATCCGCTCAATACGCGAACCGAAGGCCTGCTGCAGGCCCTCGATGCAGCGACTGATGGCCTGCGTCATCGCGTCTTCTGTCATCGGGGTGGCGGCCGGAACGCTTGCCGGTGCGGACTCGGCCGTTGCCTCGACCGGCGCAATCTTGTCATCCGCCGGGGATGCGGCCCCAGCCACCGGTCCGGCCAGATCCTCGACCAGAGTTTCGAGCAGTTTTTTCGAGACGCCGATCACATCCTCAGTGGCGTCTTCGCCGACCACGTTATCAAAGAGGTTCTGCTTGTTGCGCACCAGGGCGAACACCTGTTCCTCGTAGGAATCAGCCGCCACCATGGTGATGATCTGCACCGTGCGGGTTTGGCCAAGGCGGTGGATACGAGCGTTGCGCTGTTCAAGCACGGCCGGGTTCCAAGGGACGTCGAGATTGATCAGAACCGCCCCGCTCTGCAGATTGAGCCCGACCCCACCGGCATCGGTGGAAAGGAACACCTGCACCGAATCATCCTCACGGAATCGGTCCATCAGCTCGCCGCGTTTGGCGGTCGGCACCCCGCCGTGCAGGCGCACACAGCTTAACCCCATCCGTTTGAGGCGTGCCTCGACCAGCTGGGTCATCCGCTCCCACTGGGAAAAGACCACCGCCTTCAGCCCCGATTGCAGACAGGTTTCGGTGAGGATGTCGGCCAGTTCGTCAAGTTTCGGCGCGCCCTGGGTCTCCTTGTCGACCAGCCCGGCAGCGTTGCAGGCCATCCGCGCCTGCTGCAGGGCCGCGAGCAGACGGTTCTGCTCGCTGGGCGTCAGCGGCCTGGTTCGGGCGATCTGCGCCAGGCGGCCGGCGGCACTCATGGCGGTATCGTGCAGCTCACGCTGTTTGTCGGTCATGGCCACGTCAAGCCGCTGCACAATCTTGTCGGGCAGTTGGTCCCGCACCAGCCGACGGTCGCGGCGCAACATTACCGGCACCAGCCGCTTGCGCAGCAGGGAGAGGTTGCGATAGCCAAGCACCTTGCCTCGATCGTCGGTGACATGAAAATCGGCCAGATAGCGCCAGAGCGGTCCGAGCACCTTGGGATCGACCACCTGCATCAGGCTGTAGAGATCCTCCAGACGGTTTTCCAGCGGGGTGCCCGAGAGCACAAAGGCATAGCGGCTGGGGATGCGTTTGACGGCCGCAGCAATTTTGGTGCGCCAATTCTTGATGCGCTGGGCCTCGTCCATGATGATCAAATCCGGACACAGGGTTTCATTGATCACGGAGAGATCGCGCAGGATCAGCTCGTAATTGATAATAAAAAAAACAGCCTCGCGGCGGTACTGAACACCACGATCCGGAGCAGGCCCCTGGATGATCTGGGTTTCCTGACCGGTGAACCGCTCGATCTCCCGTGCCCACTGATGCTTCAGCGATGCCGGGCAGATGATCAGCACCCGGCGCACCCCTTCATGCTCGCGCAGCCAGCTGGCGGCGGCAATCGCCTGCAGGGTTTTGCCGAGCCCCATGTCATCGGCCAAGAGCGCCCGGCCGGTTCCGGCCAAGAAGGCCACGCCCTCGATCTGGTACGGGTAGAGCTTCGCCTTGACTCCCGGCAGGCGGCCATGGGTGGCCAGAATCCGGCCGCGAATCTTCTCGGCCCGCAGCTGGTGGGCAGCCTTGGCCGCGAGATGACGGGCAAAATCGAGGGCATCGTCGCCAAGGTGCAGATCGGCCCGGTTCTCGACCAGCTCAACGAAACGAAAAAAATCATCCGGCAACCGGCCGCTGAAACTGCCGGCACCATCAAAATAGCCGGACAGCAGTCCTTCCAATTCAGGCGGAAGCGAGTCACAGCGGTGGAGACGAATCCGCGGGGCATCGTCCACATCCCAGGCCAGGTACACATAGGAAAGCGGCGCCGGCATCTCTTTTATTTTGCCAGAGTCCTTGCGCTTAGCGATTTTGTGCAGCACCGCCTCGATATGCTTGCAGGTGCCGAGCTGATTGACCTGGAAGTCCGGACAGGTGCAGATATTGGCGCGCCGTTTCAGGCTACGGATGGTGACGCTATAGCGCTGGGGAAAATGGCTCTCCGAGCCAATAGTCTCGGCCTGCCAGTCGCCAAACCAGGGTTTGCCGCTGAGATGCTCGACCGCCACCTCGGACCGGCCACGCTTGATCCGGTCCCTGATGGCGGTATCGGCGGCGGAAAAGAGCTGTCCAGTCGCTTCCTTCTGCTCGGCGTAGGCGTAGAGCGCGGCGACCATGTGGCGACAAACCGCAGACCCATCGCCACAGTCACACTCAAGCTGAAGAGCCTCATCCGTCGACGCAATCCCGACCGTGCAGGGCATCTCCAAGGCCTCATCCTCGACCTGCGCCCACAGCCGCCCCTGATCCTGATCCACGGTGATCACCCGGTGTTCCTTGAACGAACGCAACCCCTCACCGACCACCGCCGGGGTGGCCACGGCTGCCAGTCCTTCGCGGTCAAAGAACAACGGGTCTTCATGCTGGGGGATAACAGAGCACTGCATCGGATCACTCCTTTGATTTCAAATTGTTGATAGTGTGGCGGGGAGAACGGAAATGAGCCAATGGCTCTTGACCCTTATCGGTCAACCAGCATTTCTGCAGTCGGCTGTTGGGCGTGTCGGGGATGGCCATCCCGATCAGTCTGGCTTCCAGGGCAGGTTTGACGGCTGACTTGGGTGGTGAAGGTGGTCACCGTATCCAGAATCATCCGCAGCATGAAGGCGACGAAAGGCGCGGAATCGGTCTGGCGGGTGCTCTCCTGCAATGCCTGATAGTACTCGGCCTGGTGTTCGAAGATCAGGCTTTCCACTGAAATGTCGGTGAACAACGGGTTCCAGCGGGCCAGGATGAGACTTTGCCACAGCCGGCCCATGCGGCCATTGCCGTCAGCAAAAGGGTGGATGAATTCGAACTCGTAATGAAAGACCGAGCCGGCGATGAGCGGATGGGCGTCGGTGGTAGCCAGCCAGCCGAACAGGTCGGCCATCAGATGCGACACCCGGTCGGCGGGCGGGGCCATGTAGATCTCCTGCTGACCTGCCATCACCCCCACGCCGCCGTGGCGATACAGTCCCTCCTCGTCGATCAGGCCGGACATCAGAATTCGATGCGCTTCCAGCAGATCCTTTTCCGTATCGGGTTTCCAGCTCTCGAAGCGATCATAAGCGGCCAGGGCGTTTTTCACCTCCTGCACCTCGCGAGGCGGGGCGATGACCCGCTTGCCCTCTAGAATTGCGGTGATCTGCGCTTCGCTCAGACTGTTGCCCTCGATGGCCAGCGAACCTTGGATGGTGCGGATGCGATTGATGCGCCGCAACCGCAGCGTTCTGGAACGGTCGGCAAGCACGGTCCGTCCGATGGCCTCGTTGATCGCGGCAACCCGGTTCAGGATCTCCGGGGTGATGGTGTGGGGCGGCTGGTAGTTACTCATTGCCACCCTCCAGTTCGCGTTCGATCTGTTCGATGGTCGGCAGGCTACTTTCCAGACTCTCCGGCAGTGCGCGGGTCAATTCAAAGCTGGATACGCCAATGGGCTTATCGACTCCGCGCAGGGCGTATTCCGCCAGCACCCGGTTGGGCTGCTGGCAGAGGATCAGGCCGATGGTCGGCTTGTCGGTTTCATGGCGCAGTCGGTCATCGACCACGCTGCAATAGAAGTTCATCTTGCCGGAAAATTCCGGTTTGAAATCGCCGCGTTTGAGATCGATCACCACATAGCAACGCAGTTTGAGGTGGTAGAAGAGCAGGTCGATATAGAAATCCTGATCGCCGATATCGAGGTGGTACTGCCGTCCGACAAAGGCAAAACCCTGTCCCAGCTCCAGCAGAAACTTTTCCAGATGGGCAATGAGGCCGGTTTCCAGCTCGCGTTCGTGAAAGCCCGATTCCAGGGTGAGGAAGTCGAACAGGTAGGGGTCTTTCAGCGTTTGCTGCACCAGATCGGAATCGGGCGAAGGGAGGCGTTTGGCAAAGTTGGTGGTAGCCCGTCCCTGGCGCTTATGAGCCGCCGTTTCAATCTGCATGACCAGAATAGTGCGGCTCCAGCCATTGGCAAGGCTGGCCTGCATATACCATCGGCGGGTGTCCGGGTTCTTGACCTTGGCGATCAGCTCGGCGTGGTGCCCCCAGGGTAGGGACTGGATCAGATCAGCCGGGAAAAGTGCCGCAGCCTGTGGCCCTTTTGGGTCGGATTCGATTTGTGCCACAGACTGTGGCACAAATACCAGATGGGGATATTCGCGGTAAAACGCCAGCATCCGCTTGATGTTGCGCTCGGAGAATCCCTTTTCCTCAGGGAGCTCATTATGCAGGTCGCGGGCAAGACGAGGGATCACCCCGGTGCCCCAGCCTTCCTTTTTTTGGCGGCTGTCGATCAAGGCGCCGATTTCCCAGTAGAGACGGATCAGTTCGGCATTGACCGCCAGCACCGCTCGGGTCTGGGCGTGGCGAACCTGCTGTTTGATGTCGGCCAACAGCCCGGCATAGTCGGCGGGCAGTTTGACGGGTTTGTCGTTCATGCCCGCACCGCCTCTTCAATGAGTTCCTCGATGCCGTCCTTGCGTTTGGGCTTCTTGCACTCGACGATGATCTTCGGCGTTTCCTTGGTGTTGTCGGTGTAGACGATGATTTCAGCCGCCTTGGTGCCGATTTCGGTACCGAACTGGACCCCGGCCTCCAGCTCGATTTCATCGGCTTGGTAACCGTATTGGTGGATCAGCTTATACACCCACAACTGGCGGACAACCTCTTCCGGGTTAGCCTTGCCGCCCTCGACCAGAATCTGCACCTCCTCGTTGCCCGAGGAAAAGGGGATCAGGCTCTTGAGGAAGTACTTGGTTTTGCCCGCATCGCGGCCGGTGGTGGCGGTTTTGGCAAAGATGTCGAGAATGGTGTCGATCGGTTTGCCCAGGTTCTCGAACTCAGTGAGCTCGTACTGAGTGGCCGGATTCTTGAAGATGCGGCCGATATTGGCTTTGGTGGTCATGGACGATTCCTTGCTGTCGATTCCGGCATTCATGCCTTCGCATCTCCCTTGCCGGTCGCGTGCGCCTTCATCCACCGGTCGATCTCTTCCCGGTCAAAACGCCATTGGTTGCCGATCTTGGAGGCGGGGATCTCGCCCCGCTGGGTCATGCCGTAGAGCTTGGTCCGGCTCATCTTGATGTAGCTGGCCAGCTCATCAATGGTCAACCATTTATCGATTGGGTCCATGCCCTCACCGTTCAGAAGATATTTGTTGTGATAAATTGATAAAAAAAGACAACCCTGGATAGAGGAAAAGAGCAAGTGCGAAATGGAATTTCTCCCATATCCGGGCGATTGTCCCGGTAAGTGATCCCCATGGATAGAAGTGCCGCCGGACAATAAAAAACCCGCAATCCTTGAAAGAGAGCGGGGTTCTTGTGTTTTTTGAAACCTTGTTGCGCTGGACGCCGACAATTGAGTCTGCAGGACAACAATCTTAACTCATTGAATTGAAGCCCAATACAGAAATTGAAAAACCTCCAAAGTAAAAAGTCAACGGCCAAGAGACGTGCATGTTCAGGCGGTTAACGCTTCAAGCCTTGTTCCATTGAACGGCGAGAAAAGCACCGGTCTCCAGGTTATTTTCTCTTCCGTTTCTTTCTACTTCAGGAATACGCAAGACCGGCTCATTTTTTTGAAAGTGGATCGCAGTTTTGCACAGACTCTGTGCAGGCACGATCAAACGCATATCATCTGGAGATCTGAAACAGATCTGTTGAAAGAGGTCATGGCCGTTTTGGGCTTTCTTTTTTCTTTGTTCCGCCCAAGGGCTCAGACTGTTGAGGGTGGTTACAACGATGCATCCCCCCTTTTTGGTGACGCGATTACATTCAGCAAGTACCCGTCCAGCGTCATCCGCAAATTCAATCGCTGTCATGGAATACACTTTATCAAAACAGTTGTCGGGAAAAGGTAATGCGTTCATGTCGGCACAGAGACCGGAAAATCTGGCAGTTCCAGCACGAAGCAGAGCCCTTTCCAGCATAGGGAGGGACAGATCAATGCCGGTTACCTTGGCCCCGCAGCTCAAGACATCTTGGGTAAAAATACCCGTACCGCATCCCACATCCAGAATGCTGTCATCAGGCCGGGGGTTTAAAAATTCCAGTAAAAGGGCCGATTCATATTGCCTGACCAGTCGACCTGTTGGGGTTTCAAACCAGGCGTCATATTTATCTTTCCATGTGTCAAAGAGAGCGGTTTTCATAGTTCGGACGGAAAATGATGGGCGGCGTTAGGGACTACTGATTCTCAAATCCCACGGAATGCCTAAGCGAGGACAATCACCTCATTCTTGCTGTGCTCGCGCGGAGGCAGCTTAATTATTCTCTGTGGATTCAATTTAGAAAATGCCAAAGTCGAGCCCTGCCGCCAAAGTATGGCCAAGGTCTCCAATTGCCCTGAGATCACTTTCCGTGGGAGTTCCGACAATTCTGCTGTGTTCCAAAGCCTTTCTCCATTTGTAACCGGCCACAATTCTTTCGATTTGGGTGATGGCACCACGCCCGTCATTGCCTGCGCTGACAAAAAGAACAAACGGTAATCCGATGGTCTTTTCCTGTGCGGCTGCAAAAGTGCGATCAAAGAAATCTTTGATCATGCCGGCCATGGTCCCAAAATATTCAGGAGAACCTATAGCGATGGCATTGCAGCGCAAAAGATCGTCAAGGTCGGCGTTTCCTGCTTTCTTGAGGACGACGTCAACTTCCTCCTCCCGAGCAGCCCCCTGAGCAAATCGATTGGCCATGCGCTCCGTGATCCCACTCTGGGAGTGGTAGATCACCAGGATATTCTTTTTTGTCTTCAATGCAAATCGGCTCTATGCTTAAAAGTGTTCATGGTGGAACCACACTGCTCATGCCTGAAGTGTGCGCTTCGATCAGGTCCCGTGACCAATACCAGCGCAGAAAAATTCTGCATCAAGAAGACTGCAGGAACGACTGGTTTCGGTGATGTCCGATTGAATCGCTCTGCCTCTTGACAGCAAAAACAGCCCCACCTGTCTATTTTTCCAAAAAATTCGCCATGCCGCTGTCTTGCGCCAACGGTGCAGCCGCGGTTGCCGATAAGCACTGCCTCAGCAGGGCAATGGACGCACGAAGACGATCGACCTCGACACTGGAAAGAGTGAAATCGCGCTGAAAGGTCCTGGCTTGATTCTCTGCTACCACGTCGACTTTCAAATGCCATTCGCCTTCGCGCCAGGCGAAACGTTCGTCAGCGAACGCCTTGGAAATTTCGTATGCTTCAGCGGTCATGGGATCGACCGCGCCATTGAATTTCTGCACACAGGGCGGCTGCAACTTATATTCCGGGAGCGTGCCAACCTTACTGTAGAGATTGGCAAAATTCATACCCGGCATCATCACGACCCGAATATCCAGCTTGGCCCCAGCAGAAATGGGGAACGGCCCCATCACCGGGGCAAACGGGCCAAACGGGCTCACAATTGTCCAGAAGGCTGGTGACAGGACGAAGGAAGCATCCTTGCCCACCAATGTGCCACGTATTTCATTGATCGTTGTTATTGATGTGCCGACATTCTCGACCCGCAACGACACCAGAACGAAAGGATTTCCGAAAAATTGACCGACGAACAGGGGCGTCGCGAGGGCCTTGACAAGTTCAGGCGGAGCCGAGGTCAAACGAATTTCGACATTCTTCATCTCCGCGGCGCTTTTGGTCATGACTGCCGGTGTCTCATAGCCGGACGCCTTGATCTGGAGTTTGTATTCCTTGAGAACCCTATCGGGAGGGACAGTAATGTCGAATTGACCGACACCATTCGTCGTTACTGTCGCGATGGTTATCAGGTTGATAGTCGCGCCGGCGATGGGGTCGCCCGTCGTGGACAGAACCGCCCCATGGAATATTGTACCTCCGTTCATCCAGCGATCAAACGATGGCCCGAGCGTGGAACTGAGTACACCAGCCACCAACGCCACGATTGCCGTTTGGAAGATACGGTTGATGACGAGACGATTCATCGCCGCGGAAGGCCTCCATTTTCCCGAGTGCACCAAAAGCCGTAACACGCCGAAGACAAGCAGAAGGAACAGGGCTGTTAGCTGCAGAGGTGTGCCTATTTGTTCAATTATGGAAGCCATTTAAAATTACCCGGTTGTCTCATGAGTTAGTTAAAACCAGTTGTGAGATATACGCGGCTTGAAAATCAGAGTATGAGATTTCTTCTCGAAATAAGGACCGCGTGCTTGCATTGAGCCGCATCCAGGGGGAGCGCAGCTTATCCGCCGCGGTCCACCTCTTTTTATCAAGGGTATCGAGAAACTGCTGTTCCGTTTGCGACATGAAACCGCATCCTTTGAGTTGGAGAAGGGAGAAGAGGGGACCCAAAAAGAATCATTCATGGAAACGTGTGAAGATTCCAAGGAGTGGGCGATGGGCTCCTTGTGAACTATTCGATATTCTAATCGAATGTCAAGGAAAAAGAAAACGGCAATCGATTGTCTTCATTGAAGAAATCGATTGCCGTCGATGTGAAATGGTGGAGGGAACGCAGACCTACCGCTAAACAGTCTCAAAGCCCGCGCTCCTCGTAACTCCTTGATAATAATCGCCGAAGTCATCTCACACAACCACTTCCCGCCAACCCGACCAGAGAAACGATTTTCTCTCCTTATTTCCCGGCACCGGACGAGGGTGACGGGTTTGCAGTAAAACCGGATACCTGGCGTCGAGCAGCAACAACTTCGAATCCGGTTTTCGGACGCCGGTTCGGTTCCCAAAACGGGAATCGAATTGACATGGCCTCACCCCTTCGGCGGATACGGGTCGTTCCCATGGCTGTCCTTGTTCTGGATCTTCCCGTCTTTGCCGTGAATGTA
>JBBQCO010000077.1:0-14642 GCA_038318785.1 Desulfobulbales bacterium
GCCCGTCTCCGGTTGCGTCCCCAGGTTTTTGAGGACGGTCTCTCTCAGTATCGCGGCCCGTGCCTTTTCCGGGAGTGTCGCATGGCATGCTGGGCCTCGGCGCTTTCTGGCAGCGGATCCGGAGCCATGGAGGCGGCTGGAGTTGTCATTGGCTTATCCATGCACGCCTCAACTTGGTTCTATTCCTTGAAATAATCGCGCACTTTTGAAGCAATCTGGCGATCCGTCATCTTGTCGGCGGGTTCCACCGCAACAATGGCTTCGCCGAGCTTGGCCTGTTCGAGATACCGTTTAAGTTCCCCCTTAGCCTCACCGGGACCAAAGATCAGGAGGGATTCGGCGCTGCGAAAAGCCGCCGTCACCTCCGCGTAATATTGGTCGAGCTGGCCCGCTAACTTGCGTTCCCGGCTATTGTCGGCCTTGACCAGCTGCGCTTCATAGGACGCCGTCGGTTGATTGCCCTCACTCCGCCCCGGGTGTTTTTCAATATTGGATGTGATTTCCAAGGTCTCTTCACCTTGTGAGGAGAGCAACACGATGACTGCCTTGCGATGATCAATCCATACCCCTGCTTTCTGTATGTTCATAACGGAATTTCCTTTTCTTCTTTACGGTTGTGTATCTTGCAAGCACCATTTGCATCGATATCGTTTACCCTTTTCCCCGTGTGTCCATCGATTGTAGGGCTCAAGCAGTCCTTCTCCCGGCACTGGCCTTATCTTCGTTCATACGGACCTCTATCCCGATCATACCGGTCCCCTCGGTCGTGCCGGTCATCACCCCGGTCATGGTGGGGAGGGTAGCCCCAAAAACAGCCGCCAAGGGATGACAACGTTACTATTAATACGATCAAAAATTTGATTTTTTTCATCTTTTTCTCCTTGATTGCTCCTTGTTGTTTCCGTCACAGACTGTAAACAACCGCTCCAGCCTACAAATTGCGGTTCAGGGTGTGTATCTTCACTTCGGCCGTATGTTCCCGATGGTCGTTGACCAGGTGGATAACCCCATCGTCTTGCTTCATGCCGTCCACCGTCACCTGCATTTCCTCCCGATCGGCCTGGATTTGCAGAACCGTGATGCGGTAGGTTGTTTCCCGATAGCGATACTGCAGCGTGAACTCCTGCCAGTGCGCCGGAAGGCAGGGGGTAAGACGCAGCGTGTTCACTTCAAGCTTGAGTCCGAGGAGAGACTCCACGAGCAGCCGGTACATCCAGGCCGCCGACCCGGTGTACCAGGTCCAGCCGCCGCGGCCGGTATGGGGTGCAACCGCATAGACATCGGCGGCGACCACGTACGGTTCCACCTTGTAGATGTCGGTTTCTTCGGGTGAGCGGGCATGGTTGACCGGATTGATCAGGTCAAACAGCTCCCAGGCCCGCCGGTTATCTCCCAGGCGGGCAAAGGCCATGGTCGCCCAGATGGCGGCATGGGTGTATTGGCCGCCATTTTCCCGCACACCAGGGACATAACCCTTGATATAGCCGGGTTGCAGCTCTGACGTGTCAAAGGGCGGATCGAGCAGCTGGATCAGTCGATCCTTGCGGCGTACCAAACGCTCACTCAAGGCCTCCATGGCCAGATGTGAACGCTCGGGGTCGCCGGCCCCGGACAGAACCGACCAGCTCTGGGCAATCGAATCAATCTGGCATTCAGCGTTGCTTGCCGATCCCAGCGGCGTGCCGTCGTCAAAATAGGCGCGGCGGTACCACTCCCCATCCCAGCCATGCTGCTCTATGTTATTGCGCAGAGTGGCGGCCTCAGCCAGACAGCGCTCGGCAAACGAAGCGTCTCCGCGCAATCGGGCAAGTTCGGAGAAGCGCGTCAGCACCTCATAGAGGAAAAAGCCCAGCCACACGCTCTCTCCTTTGCCGTGCTGGCCCACCAGATCCATCCCGTCGTTCCAGTCACCGGAACCGATGAGTGGCAGACCGTGTTCACCGAAGGTGAGACCGTGGAGAAGAGCGCGGACACAGTGCTCATAGAGGCTGGCCTTCTCTTCAGACCGGCCCGGCAGATCGTAATACGAATCCTCCTCCGCCTTGACCGGGCGGCCCAGGGCAAAATGGACGGCTTCATCGAGCACGCCGCTGTCCCCGGTGGTGAGCACATAATGACAGGCGGCCAGCGGCAGCCAGAGGTAATCGTCGGAGCAGTGGGTGCGCACGCCGCGATTTGTGGGCGGATGCCACCAGTGCTGGACATCACCTTCCGGAAATTGATGAGCCGCGCACAACAGCAGATGTTCCCGGACCAGATGCGGCCGGGCATGGACCAGCGCCATCACGTCCTGCAGCTGATCGCGGAAACCAAAGGCGCCGCCCGACTGGTAGGTTGCGCTTCGCGCCCACAGACGGCAGGCCAGGATTTGATAGAGCAGCCAGCCGTTGACCAGCACATTGACCGATGGGTCAGGGGTTTCGATCTGCACCGCACCGAGGGTGTGCTTCCAGTGCTGCCAAACCAGATCAAGGGCGCCGCGTGCTGCGGTGGCGCCGCGAAAACGATGGACCAGGTTTCTGGCATCCTCAAGGTTTTGTCCCACCCCGAGTTTGAAGATGATCTCCCGCTCTTCCCCAACGGCCAGATCAAAGCTTATCTGGATTGCACCGCACGGGTCGAGGGCGGCGCCCACCTTGCCCGAAAGTCGGGTGCGCTTCAGGGCAGCGGGTGTGCGCAGGGAGCCGTTGCGCCCGAGAAATTCCGTCCGGTCGCCGGTGACGGTGCGTTTGCCGTCATCGATGTAAAAAAACGCTGTCCGGTCAGGAAATTCCGTGTTGTACTGGTTGCGCGCCAAAAGGGCGCCGCTTGCCGAATCGACTTCGGTGACCACGTGCATGGTCGACTTCGGCCGCAGGTCGCCCAGTACCCATTCAACATAGCCGGTGGCCGAGAGGCGGCGGAACCGGCCCGACTCATTGCGCACCCTGAGCACCATGAACTTAATGGCTGCGTCCAGGGCCACGTACACCGTCAGCTCAGAAAGGATGCCGCGTTCGGTGTGTTCGAAGATACTGTAACCAAATCCGTGCCGGGTGGCATAGGGTGTTGCCCCGCGACAGGGTAGGGGAGTGGGCGACCAGAAGTGGCCGCGCTCCTCATCGCGCAGGTACAAGGCCTCGCCGCTCGAGTCGCTGACCGGATCGTTGGACCAGGGGGTGAGGCGGAACTCATGCGCATTTTCGCCCCAGGTATAGGCAAGACCACTCTCGGAAATAACAGTGCCGAACTGCGGATTGGCCAGCACATTGACCCAAGGCGCCGGGGTCAGTTGTCCCTGGGCAGTGGTAATGACATATTCGCGGCCATCTGGAGTGAACCCGCCCAGTCCGTTGTAAAACGACAGGTCAAGGCGCGGCGCGGGCGCGACCGCCAGAGGTTCGGAACGATGGGTCCGGGTCGGGATCAGCTCGGGCACGGTGACTTCCGCCAAACTCCGGCCCTTGATCTGTTCAGCCAGCGATCCCCGTTTGTCGGAGATGATGGCGCGGGCAATGGTTTGGATCAGGATGCGGTCCTCCTCGGCGATCTGATCTCCCGGCCGCACGAAAATGCCGCCGGGCCGGTCGATCAAGCTGGCTTCAATGCCGGCGGCAATCAGCCCCATGATCTGATCGTGGAGCAGTTGCCGGTAACCGGCCCGGTCCTCGTTCCAGATGACCAGGTCCACGGCCAAGCCCTTGAGCCGCCAGTATGCATGGGCCTGCACCAGTTGCCGCACCAGTTCGATATTGGTCGGATCTTCGATCTGCAGCAGCACAATCGGCAGGTCGCCGGAGATGGCATAGCCCCAGAGACCGGATTGACCCCGGCGATTTTTGATGAGAACGCTCGGATCGGCCCGCAAGGCTGCATTGGCGTAAATGATCGAACTGGCAAGGCGCCGGTACAATTGGGCGTCAGCCTCCGAGGCATTAAACTGGCGGAGCAGCACCTGGCCGTGGGTCCAGGCCAGATCAAAAACCCGGTCTGCCAGACGTCGATCCTGGTATTTATTCACTAGATGCAAGGCGGCGTCACGGGTTTCCCCGATGCCGGAGACCATATTGATGGTAACCGATTCCTCCGGTTCAAGGGTGATCCGGTAGCGGATGGCCACGATCGGATCGAGCACCGAACCCTCGCTGCCCGAAAGCGCCCCGGTGAAAAAATCAGCCCCGCCGCTCATGGCCAGGGGAGCAGCCACGGTGTTGCCGCGGCCGATGAACCGTAATCGATCGGTCTCATACGAGATATCCCCGACTTCGGCACCATGCACCGCCATCAGGTGAAACATCCAGGGGGTCTGTTCATTGATGGAGCGAGGCCGCCGGGTGCACAAAATTGCCCGTTGCTGCCGGACAATTTCGGTCTGCACAAACAGATTGCTGAAAGCCGGATGGAGCGCGTCCCCGGCAGGCGGTGCCAGAACCACTTCCGCGTAGCTGGTGACATCGATTATTTTGCGTTTGCGGGAACGGTTGTTGAGTGTGATCCGTCGCACCTCGACATCATCCTCGGACGAAACCACCACCTCGGTATAGGCGTCTATTTCATCGTGCCGGCAACGGAACTCGGCGCGTTCTTCCGAAAAAACCGTCTCAAAGTAGGTCGATGGCTCTAACACCGGCTGATAGGTGGTCGACCAGAATGTGCCGGTGGTGACATCGCGGACGTAACAGAAAGTTCCCCAGTTGTCGCAGGTGCTGTCTTCGCGCCACCGGGTGATGGCCAGATCCCGCCAGCGGCTATAGCCGCCGCCGGCGTTGGTGATCATCACATGGTATCTGCCGTTGGATAACAGCTGCACTCCGGGATTGGGTGTGTCCGGACTGCTGTAGATACGCACCGGCGTATCGGCGTCATTGGCAGTCGCCTGCAATTCGGCAAGTTCGGTTGCGTGGGTAAAGAAGGAGGCTGCCTTGGGAATTCGTTCCTGCAGCAACAGCATGGTGGCCTGGAACAAGGGTTCCATCGCAAACCGTTTTTGCATGGGACGATCCAACAGCAGGTAGGCCAAAGAGAGCAGGCTCATGCCTTGATGGTGGGCCATGAACGAGCGCACCACCACGTTTGACAGCCCGCGCGGCAGACGGGAAGGCGTGTAGTCGATCGCTTCATAGAAGCCGAAATGCCCGGCAAAACCCTCTGATGCCATCCGTTCAAGATTCAGGCAGGCTTTCTCCGGTTCCACCATCAGCGCCAACGCTGTTGCATAGGGCGCAACAACCAGATCCTCGGCCAGGCCGCGTTTGAGTCCCAGACCAGGTACGCCAAAAGCGCGATATTGATAGTTGAGGTGCGCATCAATGGCGTTATAGCCGCATTCCGAAATGCCCCAAGGCACCCCGGATTTCCGGCCGTAATCGATCTGGCTGGCGACAGCCGCCTTGCAGGTCTGATCGAGCAGAGTATCGTCGTAGGTCGGCATCACCAGCATCGGCATCAGGTATTCAAACATCGACCCGCTCCACGAGAGGAGAACGGGTCCGCACCCGGTGGTGGTCAAGAGGCGTCCCAAGGCAAACCAGGTTTCCTGCGGCAACGCGCCCTGGGCAATGGCAACGAAACTGGACAGCCTTGCCTCGGACGCCAGAAGATCGTAGTAGCTGGCATCCTGACGGTGGTCGCTGGCGTTGTAGCCGATGGCCAGAAGACGACGCGACTTGTCAAAAAGGAAATCATACTCCATCTGTGCCATCCGATTTGCCTGCCGGGCAAGGCTTTCATGCACCGCTATCCGGGCATGAGCGCGTCTGCTGGCCTCCTTGACCAGTGGGAGGAGCGCCTCGAGCCAGGTTTGCTTCTCGGAGGTTGTCTGCTGGGCAGGACGATCCTCAAGCCTTTGAAGAAGGTGTTCTTCTAAGGCTGCCAGTTCGCGCAAGGTGGGTATTCGGTCGAGATCGGGTATCACTTCGAGATTATTGTGAAAAGCGGTGTTCTCCAGCCAGGGGGCGAGAATGAGCAACTCGTCGAGTCCGTTCCGGTACTGGCGGACAACGGCGTTGGCCCACCACAGCAGGGGGGTCTCGGAATCAGTGTCCCCAGCCTCGAGGGCGGCAGTCACCTCGGTCGCCGTCGTTGTCCATTGGGTGAGGAGTATTCGCAGAGTCGAGAGCAGGGCAGGTGGGGCAAGGATTACCGCCTCCAGTTCCTGCTGCAGTTCAGCCAATCGAGAGTGCGCTGCGGGGACTGCTTTTGCTGCCTCCACCGCGATTGCCAGGGCGTCCTGCAAGCCCTCAAGGAATCGCCTTCCTAAAAGGGTGTCGTCGGCAAGAGCGAGCAACCCCTGCCGCAGAATGAGCAGATGACCGGCAAGGTTGCCGCTGTCGACCGATGAAACATAGAGAGGCAGCAGAGGCCGCAACGATTGGGTGTCGTACCAGTTATAGAAGTGGCCCCGGTGCCGCTCCAAGGTTTCCATGGTACGGAAGGCATAGGTGGTGCGTTCGATCATCTTGCCCGGGGTAATATAACCAAAATCGTAAGCGGTTAGATTAGCCAAGAGGGAGAGTCCCATATTGGTGGGCGAGGTGCGATGCGCAACCACCGGGGCGGGATGCTCCTGAAAGTTGTCGGGCGGCAGCCAATGATCTTCCGGACCGACGAAGGTTTCGAAAAAGGCCCAGGTTTTTCGAGCCATGGTGTGGAGAAAGAAGGTCTGCTCAGGCGAAAGCCGCGCTTGCCGGCGGGCCAGCGGTCGGCTGATCCACCAGGCAACGGCCGGAGACGCCAGCCAAAGAACCAGAATCGGCGCTGCCGTAATAAATGCGGTCGGCCGCACAAAGGCTAGCAACAGCACGGCAGCGACGGCCAGAACCGGAGCAAACCACATGGTTCGGTACGAGTCGGCAAGGGTGGCGTCTTGGGCGCTCTCCGAGCTGCTCGACGGGTTCCATTCGAGCAGTCCCCGGTGGCTGACCAGCATGCGCCAGGTTGTGCGTACAATCGCATCCAGGCTGTAAAACGCTTCAAAGGGAAGACAGGTGAGGGTAAAGAGGCCCTGGACCAGCCCCAGTCCGGTTGAACGGGCCGCGGAGCTAAGGTGCTGCGTCAAGGGTACGTCCGCGGGTTTGAGCAGCACGTGCCAGGTTGAGGCAATCAGGGAAGGGATCAGGATGATGCCCAATACCGCCACGGTCCAGAACCAGGCCGACGGCAGCACGGTCCAGCCCAGCAGCAACAGCAGCATCAAAGCGGCCGGCGCGAGACTGCGGCGCAGGTTGTCGGCAATCTTCCAGCGCGACAGCAGGGTCAAAGGATTTCGCTGCAGGCGACCGTCCAGGCCGGGGACAGCCGGTGTCACCCACTGCGCGATCTGCCAATCGCCCCGAATCCACCGGTGTCTCCGGTTCACATCTTCGCTGTAGCGCGACGGATATTCTTCATAGAGCTGCATGTCGCTCAATAGCCCGGAGCGGGCATAACACCCCTCAAGGAGATCGTGGCTGAGGATGCGGTTGTCAGGAAAACGACCGTCCAGGGCGCGTTCAAAGGCGTCAACCTCATAGATACCCTTGCCGATGAATGAACCTTCGTTGAACAGATCCTGGTAGACATCGGAAACGGCGCGGGTGTAGGGATCGATGCCGGGTTCGCTGCTGCACAGGCGGGCATACAGGGAGCGATGGGCGCCGGACAGACTGATCGCTACCCGCGGCTGGAGGATGCCGTAGCCGGAAATAACCCGCTGTTTGTCCGGGTCGTAGCAGGCGCGGTTGAGGGGATGGGCCATGGCGCCGACAAATTGCCAGGCTGAATCCCGAGCCAGTTGCGTATCCGTGTCCAGGGTGATGACATACTTGACGTTGGCGAGAATGGCGATTGCCCCGACAACGAGCGAAAAGCGTTCGGTGGTGTCAGCCTCCGGACCCAGGCGCAGCAACCAGTTCAGGTCGGCAAGTTTGCCGCGCTTGCGCTCGTAGCCCATCCAAATCCGGTCCTGGGGATTCCAGCGGCGCGGGCGATGAAAGAGGAAAAAGGTGTCACCGGCCGGTTTCCGGTACTTGGCGTTCAGCTCCTCAATGCGCTGTTGGGCCAGCTGCGCCAGGGGCTCGTCATCCGGCAAGGTTTCCGTGGACGCATCGCGAAAATCGGTGAGCAGGCCATAATGCAGATGTTCATCCTGATTGGCCAGAAAACGGACTTCCAGGGCCTCAATCAAGGCGTCGAGGCTCTCCTCGCTAGTAAGCATGGTCGGCACCACCACCAAGGTGCGCAATGCCTGCGGGATCCCTTTGGAAAAATCCATACGCGGCAACGGCCGGGGTGTTGCCAGCAAAGTGGCCAGCCAGTTGATCAGGGCAACAGCCAGATGACTGCCGCCCAGCACGGCAAGCAGGCCAATCAGGCCGAGCGCCCAACCATGCCCACTGGCACCGGTGAGCTTTGCGGTCAAAAGCCAGGCAAAGACCGCCGTCAGCAGCAGGATGCCGCCTCCATAGAGGGATAAAGGGAAACGGTGGCTGACACCTGCCACCACCTCAAGCGGTGACCGGCGAACAGTCGTCGCTTGTTCGAGCTGCACCCGTCCTGCATCAACCAGGTAAAAGCCCACATGGGCGGTTGGGTCGTCGCCGTCTGTGCGGGTGGCCGCCGCAAGCGCCAGTTGAATGGCCTTGTGGGCCACTTCGTTTTCCGAGAAAGGGCTTTTTTTGGCTATTTTTTCCACTGCATGGCGATAACGATCACGGGTGGCAAAATCCATCTTGTCATAGACATCGCCTGGATCTTCACGCAGGGTCTGCTCGACAACGCTCATCGCCTCGACAAAGATGCGCCAGTCCATGGCCCCAAGAAATCGAAGGCTATTGATGGTATTGCTGATGGAAACCCGGTCGGCGGCTTGTTGCTGATTTTCCGCCCGCACCAGTTGCTCAATTGTCTGACCGGTTTCGGCCAGACGCTGTTCAATCCAGGTAAGCGGCAGGGCCAGATCCAGGCTTTGCCCCTGGAGGCGACGCGCAAGCTCGGCCACGAAAGAACTCACCAGATCTGGGCTTGACCGCGCCATGTCGGCGATCACCAGAATCAGGCTTTTGGGATCCTTCTCAGCGGCCTCGAGCATCTGGTCGGCCCAGGTGTTGGCGAGGTTGCGGTTGATCCGGTCGGCGGCGACCCGGGCGGCGACCCGGCGGAGATTTTCCACCAGCGCCAGGCGCAGCATAATGGGGATAGCCCACAATTCGCCGAAGGTGAGAATCGTTACGGTCTGATAGGCAGCAACGAAACTGCTGAGACTCTCCGGATCGACCAACCCGTCGCCGTGGGCAATCGTTTCCAAAGCAATGTCATAAGCACGCGGCAGCCCGTTTGATTGCCCGTTCTGCAAGCGCGGCAGTTCCTTGCTGTACCCCTTGGGTAAGTGCCGCTTGGCTGTTCGAATCTGTTCCTCTATCAGGTAGAAGTTGTCGAGCAGCCATTCCCCTGCTGGGGCAATCCGAAGGTTTGCTTTGACCGCATCGGTCAGGAGATCCCGAACTCCCAACAGAATTTTTTCGTTCTCGGCCAGCCGTTTGAGAAGGCGGTCCTGGGGAGGATCGGGGCTCAAGGTGTGCGAGGCTGCCAAGGCCTTGCCATGATGCTCCATCTGGTCGGCGCTGAACAATCCTGCGCGTAGCGGTGCTTCGCCTGCTGCATAGTGCTGTGCCGGGCCGTTGCCGCCGAGGCGTGCCCGCAACCGAAGCGCAAGACGACGAATGGTTGTGATGCCGATGTTCATGGATGAAGCCCCCGAGCACGCCGGTTTCCCGACCCGCTCAATGGAAAGAGTACGCCTGCCAAAGCAATGCAGCCCAGCGGCAAGGAAATCTCTTGCGCGGATAAACAGCTCATTGAGAGCTCTGTTTCTTTATCATGGGACACCTGACCCTTTGAATTATTTGCCCTTCTCTTGATGCGTCCGCTTGTGCTTCCGCCATCGTCAAGACCAATAAACCCTTGTTGAGCGGTTGGGCGGCGCCACGGCCGGCTGTTGTATTCATTGCAAAGCCTTCTCGACGCTGCGGACAAGTATTTCCTGGCGCAGCGGCTTGACCAGATAATCGCTTGCATGCTGGCTCAAACTCTCGGCACGTGTCTCGCTGGTTGGGTATGCAGTCATGATGATGACGCGTGTTGCAAGTCCTCTCTGTGCCACCTCGTGCAGAATGTCGATGCCCCATCCATCACCCAGGTTGATATCTGCTAGGATCAAGTCAAAATGCTCCTCGTCCAGTCGTGACAGAGCCGTACAATAACTTCCCGCAGTGCTTACCTCATGCACTCCGGTGGCGAGAAACCTGTGAAAGGTGAACCGGATGGATTCTTCGTCGTCGATCACAAGTATATGTGCCATTGTGCAACCTATTTGCTAGGGAGCCCCGGTTCGAGGGAGCCCAGCAGTGCCCTGTTTATGGAATGGAAAGGTCTGCTGCCGAATTGCATGCAAGCAAAACCGGCGAACAATCACCTTCCCCGTGATTATTAGCTATGATTCAAGCAATCAAGAAGTGTTCCGGAAGGGGAATAAATGTTGCCAAGCCTGAGGAATGACCGCGTATTCAAACGTTAAGACGCTAGGCAGAGGGTCTGGCGTGTCGCCGGCAGGGATAAAGAGCGTTGCAATCAGCAAAAACGTTGCGCAGGTTCAGGTCGATTACGCAACAGTTGACGGATATTCCGGAGACGAAATCCGTGGTGTCGCGGACAAAAAAAAGCCCGCAGGATATCCCTGCGGGCGTCGAACGGGGCAACTGTCAGACTATTTTGTTTCGGTCGTGGTTGTGGTGCGGGTCTGTTTTGTTTCGGTCATTGGACTTCCGGTGGTGGTCGTCGTGGATCTTCGGACCACTACCTTGTCGGCGACCATGCGATCGCCTTCACGGGTGTAATGCACCGTGACCGGCAGGCCGGATTTCACCGTCTCAACGGAGACAGGCGCACCCGTTTCGTCAACATAGGTGGTGCTTTTGGTGGAACTGTAGCGCATCGGGGACGAGCTGGTTTCCGAACGCACCACGATGGTGTCCGGGTTTAACTCGCTAATGGTCCCCGCGGTTTCCGTTGTGGTGACGCTCGTCTGCTCCTGGGCAAGCACACTGCACGGCAGGACCAGGACGGACAGGGCCAGGACAAACGATTGGATTTTTTTCATAATTTTCTCCTTGGTACTTAAAAGGGTACAGCATTGATGCGGATCGGTGACTGCTCTTGCCGCACTGGGCGAGGCTTTGCCGGTTCCCCGCGTTTTCTTTTCAACAGATTAAAGCGGCACGCACAAGCAAGCAGGTTTCCCTTGGCGGCGTTGCCGGCGTGGGTCAAGTGCAAACCGCCCGCCGTCATCAACACGGCGAGCGCAACAAACGCTTTGTCCATTGCCCGCCACCTCTTGCGTTAGAGATTGTTGGCCTGGCAAGGACTTGCCGCTCCGCCACCATCGTTGGGCGCCTGCACCTGGAGAGGAGAAAGTACGCATCCGTCACGATGAACTTCAGCGGAGCGGCGAGGGTGTTGCAGGCCGTTTCAGGCCTTCCACAGTCCGTGGATATTGCAATACTCGCGGGCAGACACATGATCCGCCTTGATGGAGAAGGTCGCTTCCGGCAACTGGCCAGGCTCGAGGTTTTGGCGATAGACCCGGCCGTTGGCCACGAGTTCGATCCATTCGATCCAGTGTTTTGCCTCCATGGGATGAGCGACGCTGCCCACGGCGACCCTGTAACCTTCGGCCACCTTGGTGATCACCGGCACATGTTTTTCCTTGGCGGCATCAACCGTGTTCTCGGTCATCAGGACCATGGGCTGTCCGCAGCACACCAAGTCTCCTTCACCGGCATGGAGCACTTCGACGATGTTGCCGCAAACAGTACATTTATAGATTTCATTGGTTTTGTTCATACAGAGATCTCCTTGATAGGTGAAACGCGATTGTCGGTTGCGAACTCCCCAGCCTGCCGCCTGATTGGCAAAAGACCGGGGAGATCGCTCTTCAACGGGCAGAAAAAAACGGAGGTACGCCTCCTCTTTCCCCGGCCCGTTCATGCTGGCATTCGATTGTAGAGATGCCCAATATTGATGGGTTCGCAAAAAGTTCGAAACAACGTCACTCCCGCGCAGGCGGGAGTCAATAACCAACTGAAAGCACAAGATTCCCGCCTGCGCGGGAATGACGGAAAGGGGTGACTCTAGACTTTTTACGAGTCCGTCAATATTCACTTTTGTTGGAGTTGGCCGGAAAATCGGTACAGCACTGGTCAGTTCGTTCTTTAGGCGCTGGTGATAGCCTTTTGCATCTCAGTCTGTAATGATGCCCAGGCATTCTCCATATTCATTCGGGTATCCCCCCAAAAGACGGCACTTCCCTCATCAAGATCCTTCAATGTTGCCCTGCATGTGGTAACCTTTTGTTCAAGTTCTTTAATTTTCCTGATATATTGAGCACGCTCCCACACCGTCATGCCCTTCGGTTGGGCTTTTAATTCGGCTAATTTGGTTTGGACCAGTTCCAATTCAATCTCCATCTTCTGTTTGTAGGCTTCTTTAGTGTTCATAAGCTGTCCTTTTGTTGATGTAGTGAAGGCTTTTCGGCTAAAATTACTTCCCTTCGATATTGTTCCGCAATTGGGCTCTTTCAAGGCTAAGCGCAACATATCGTTTTCCATCCATGCAGGCGTCCGCATCCATCAGCTCGAAAAAATGATTTAGGGCGTGCGCGCCTTTTTTCAGGTGCACCACCCCTGCTTTCTTCTCTTTGTCGTCGGTCACATCGATGTCCATGCCGCATTCGCCGATTTCGGGATACAGCTGGGTGATTTTCTTGCACAAGGCCTTGTTGCCGAACATGGAGTATCACTCCTCGTTCACCAAGAGTCCTTGGGGATGTCTCGCCATGGCGGGAATTCCATGGGAGAGCCTGATAGCTCTTGTCTAGCGATATCCGTGCCGACAAAAAATCAATCCTGGCTATTTCTTAGTTATGCTGACAGAACGGGGTGTTGAAGCGAGGAAGGGGCAGGGTGCGGCCTAAGTCCGGCAGCAAGGGGAGCGTTGCGCGCAACGGAAGTGCTGGCTGCATAGGCCGAATACGAGCAACGCTTCGATGGCAGGGGGTTACGAGGAGGGGGGCGTTTCGATCAGGTTGAATTTTTTGATTCTCCGGTAGAGGGTGACGCGATCGATGCCCAATAAACGGGCGGCCTTGGCTTTGTTCCAGGCGGTTTTGTTCAGGGCCGCCAGCGTTTCGCCGGAATCGATCCCCTGCCCCTCCTTGGAAGAGCGCCGCATCCCTGGAATGCGCATGAAGTCGGGCGGCAAATGGTCATAGGTGATGATGTTCTGATTGCACAGAACAAAGGCATGCTCCATGGTGTGTTCGAGCTCGCGGACATTGCCCGGCCAGGAATACCTGGAGAAGGCCTTGAGGACGTCCGCGGAGACGCCGGCAATGTTTTTCTTGAATTTGATATTGAACTTGGCGCGAAAGTGTTCAAGCAGCAGCGGGATGTCTTCGCGCCTGTCCCGCAAGGGGGGCAACCTGATTTCCACCACCTTGAGCCGGTAGTAGAGGTCTTCCCGCATTTCACCCGACTTGACTCTCTCCTGGAGATTTTTATTGGTTGCCGCGATCAGGCGCACATTCACCTTGGTGGAGGCCGAGCTGCCGACCCGCTCGAATTCGCTCTCTTCAAGAACGCGCAGGAGCTTCACCTGGATCTTGGGCGAGATGTCGCCGATTTCATCGAAGAAGATGGTGCCGCCATCCGCCCGATGGAAGCGGCCCTCGTTGTCCCTGATGGCGCCGGTGAACGACCCTTTGACGTGGCCGAAGAGTTCCGCTTCAAGAAGGTGTTCGGGCAGCGCCGAACAGTTGACCTTAACCAGCTGTTTGTGGCTGCGGTCTCCGGCAAGATGCAAGGCCTCGGCCACCAGTTCCTTTCCCGTCCCGCTTTCGCCGGTGATCAGCACCGTGGTCTGCACGCCCGCCAGGGCTTTGACCAGGGAATAGACCTGCTGCATCGGCTCGCTTTTGCCGATGATGCGATGGAACTGCCGGTGTTCGACCAGCTCTTTTTCAAGGCCAATCACCTGAGTGTCGTCGTGGATCACCATCACCACCCCGGTGGGCTTTTGGTGGAAATCAAGGAGGGGATTGGTCCGCACGCTGACAACGCGGGCGGCCCGGTTCCCCCAATGGCATTCGATCCGGTCCATCTCGACCGGTTCGCCGCTCTTGATCGCCGCCTCGATAATCTCGCCGCATCGGCCCCCGCATCCTGCCGCGAGCGTGGCGAAGGGCTTGCCGATATCGTCCCGGGAAAAGGCGCACAGGGACATGGCGGACTCGTTGATCGCACTCAGCACCGCCTCCTGGTCGACGGTGATGATCGCATCCCTGACGCTGCGGAAGATGGCCTCCAGGTTGGCGCGGTAGCGCTCGTTTTCTTCATGGAGCGCCTTGAACTTGAGCGCCGTTCGGGTGACGCCCAGCAAGGATTCCTGGTTAACGGGCTTGGGGATGTAGTCGAAGGCGCCCAGGCGGATGGAATCGGTCGCGGTCTTCAATCCGGGATCGCCGGTGATCATGACGACCGGGCAGCTGAGTCCTCGCGCCTTGATCTCGCGCAGAAGATCGATCCCCGTTCCATCCTCGAGAATGATGTCGGCAAAAACCAGGTCAAAGCTGG
>JBBQCO010000078.1:0-14604 GCA_038318785.1 Desulfobulbales bacterium
CTACCGGCCTTTATCCTCTCGGGCTTCATCTTCGACATCCGGAGCATGCCGCCGATCATCCAGGGCCTGACCCATCTGATCGCGGCCCGCTACTATGTGTCCATCCTCCAAACCCTGTTTCTGGTGGGCGACGTCTGGAGCGTGATCCTGCCCAACGCGGCGGCCCTGGTGGCCATGGGACTGTTTTTTCACGGTCTGGTCTACCGCAAAACCCGGAAAAATCTCGAATAGGAACAGACGGTGGCCCATCGCATCCTCGCCCTGATCATCAAGGAATTCCTGGCCCTGTTCCGGGATAAGAAAAGCCGGCTGGCAGTCATCGTGCCGCCGATCCTGCAACTGCTGATCTTCGGCTACGCTGCCACCTTTGACCTGGAACATGCCGCGCTGGCAGTGTTCAACGAGGATACGGGGGCCTTTTCCCGCGAGCTGGTCGGCCGGTTCGAACGTTCGACCGGATTTGAGGTTGCCGGCTATCTCCGCTCCGAAGCCGAGATTGGACCCTTGATCGACCGCCAGGCCGCCTTGCTGGTGCTCCGCATTGATGAGCAGTGTTCGGCCAATGTAACCAAGGGAGAGGGATGCCCCGTGCAAGTGCTCATCGACGGCCGCAATTCCAACACGGCCATGCTGGCGCTCAACTCGGTACGCAGTATTGTCACGGATTTCAACGAGGAACGGGCCGAGATAATGGGATCGAAACTCCCGGCCCGGCTCAACATGCGGGCCTGGTTCAACCCCAATCTGGAAAGCCGATGGTTCATTGTCCCTGGCATCATTGCCCTGCTGGCCATGATCGTCACCCTGATAGTAACCGCCCTTTCCGTAGCCCGCGAGCGGGAGGCCGGCACCTTTGACCAGCTGCTAGTGACACCATTACGACCCTGGGAAATTCTGATCGGCAAGGCCATGCCCGGTTTAATCGTCGGCGTCGGCGAGGCCTCGCTGATTATCCTGGTGGCGGTTTACTGGTTCCGGGTGCCGCTGGTCGGGGAACTGGCCACGCTCTACCCGGCCCTGATTATTTACGTGCTCTCGATCATTGGCGTCGGCCTGATGATTTCTTCGTTCTCCACCACCCTGCAACAGGCTCTGCTGGGGGCATTTCTCTTCATCGTCCCCGCAGTGACGCTCTCCGGTTTTTCAACGCCGATCGCCAACATGCCGAACTTCATGCAGACCCTGACCTATCTCAATCCGATGCGTTACTTTCTTACCATCGTCCGACGGGTCTTCCTCGAAGGAGCGGGGATGGAATATTTCTGGCATGACCTGTGGCCAATGACGATCATTGCCGCCGTGACCCTTGCCATGGCCACCTGGCTGTTCCGCCACCGGATGTACTGAGCAATGTCCCAACTCGAAAAAGGGAACTCCGAAATTGAACCATGGAATAATTGTTGCTTAATGATCAATCCATGAGGGCGCTCTTTCACAGGTACTCATTGGAAAAATCCGCCTTTATGTTGGAAAGGATCAGAGGAAATCGGCTCTTCTCTCAAAGAGAGAGAATTTACAGTCAACGCTTAAATTTTACGGATAAAGTCATGCTTAAATTTAAAAAAATTGGATTAAGCAAAAAAATATTAGTAGTTTTAACATTTTACATATTATGTATTATAATAATGTCGTATATATCTTATGATGATCTTGTAACAACAGAAAAAAAGATTGGAATACTAGAATTATCTTACGGTATCCATAACAACATACTCGAATCAAGACGGCACGAAAAAAATTACTTTTTATATGGAAACGAAGATTCACTTTATGAAAACATAACAATACTTGAAAAGGCAATTGAAATTGGAGAAAAAATATTAGAAAATGAAAGAAATTTATCAATAAATCCAAAATTAATTGAGCTTGAAAATAATATTTTCATATATACCAAAAAAATATATGAACTTTTAGATATTAAAAAAACAGAAATAGAAAAATATAGCAATATAACAGAAGATATAAGGCAACAGGGAAAACTTATAACTGAAATCAGCGAAGACGTTGTTAATATTGAAAAAAATCAGATCCACGCAATGGCGAACACATTGCGGGACCAGTTAATTTACTGGTCCTCATTGGCGATATCCATCGGAATAGCTCTTTCAATGTTGATAGTTTATTATATTTTCAAACCACTTTCAGTGATAAAAAAAGCAGCAGAGGCTATTTCAGCAGGTAAATTCAGAAAGATAGAGGTAATAAATACGAGAGATGAAATTCAACAAGTCATGGAAACGTTCAACATCATGGTCTCTGAATTGGAGCGGAGACAAGACCAACTCATTCAATCTGAAAAACTTTCCTCACTCGGCACCCTCACGGCAGGAGTCGCCCATCAACTCAACAATCCCCTGAACAATATCTCCACCTCTTGTCAGATCGCCATCGATGAATTTGATTCCGGGGACACCCCCTTTCTTAAACGGATGTTAAACAATATCTATCAAGAGACGCTTCGGGCGAGGGATGTCGTCAAAAACCTGCTTGAATTTTCAAGAACCCAGAAATTTTCTCTGCGAGAAATCCAGCTCTCCGAGGTGGTCCATAAAGCTGTTTTATTGGCCAGGAGCCAAGTGCCGCCCAATATTGACATATCAATCAATATCCCCGATGATCTCAAACTTCCCATGGATGTTCAGCGCATACAGGAGGTCTTTATCAATCTGATCATCAATGCAGCCCAAGCTATAGAACGGCAGGGACGAATTTCTCTTACCGCCACCAAGGATGCCCTTGCTCAAGAGGTTGTTATTGAAATCAACGATACCGGTCAAGGCATCCCCGAAAAAAATCAGGCGAAAATATTTGATCCTTTTTTCACTACCAAGGAGGAGGGCCAGGGAACGGGCCTCGGCCTTTCAGTAGTCTACGGGATCATTCAACAACATCGAGGCAATATTACCGTGCAAAGCACCCCCGGTCGGGGTACATCATTTTTCATTCGCCTCCCCTTTCCGGGTGAGGAAGAAAATTGATAGAGCAAGGGCATGAAAGATCGAAAAATTCTTATTGTCGACGATGAACCTATCGCCCGTGATAACCTGGCGCATATTATAACAAAAGACGGATATTCAGCACGGGTGGCGGCAGATGGCCAGCAGGCGATAGACATCCTCAAAAAAGAAGAAGTCGATCTTGTCTTGACCGACCTGTGCATGAAAGGAAAGGATGGCATGGCCGTTCTTGACGAGGCCAAAAAACTATGGCCTGCTATCGAAGTGGTGGTCATCACCGGCCATGCGAGCGTCGATACCGCCGTCGAGGCCATGCGGAGAGGGGCCTATCATTATGTTGCCAAGCCCTTCAAAATCAACGAACTCCGGGTGATCGTCGAAAAGGCGTTGGAAAAAAATCTACTGCGCAAGGAAATTCGTTCGTTGAGAGAACAAGTGGACACCCAGAAAGGTGCCCAGCGGATTGTCGGGCAAAGCAGTAAAATTCAAGCACTTCGAGAAACTATTAACCAGGTGTCGCAACTTGACTGCAATGTCTTGATCCAGGGAGAAACCGGTACGGGCAAGGAGTTGGTCGCCAGAACCATCCACGAGCTCAGTCCCCGCTACAAAAAACGCTTTGTCGCCTTCAACTGCGGGGTCTTTACCGAAGAACTGATCTCCAGTGAACTGTTTGGCTACGAACGAGGTGCCTTTACCGGGGCAAACAAGATCAAAAAAGGTCTTCTGGAAATGGCGGAAGGGGGAACGGTTTTTTTTGACGAGGTGGGAGAATTGCCCCTATCCATGCAGGTGAAACTTCTGCGTGTCCTCCAGGAACGGTCGTTGTTGCGCGTTGGCGGCACGGAAGAGATTGCTGTGGATTTCAGAGTCTTAGCGGCGACCAACAAGGATCTCAAAAGAGAAACCGAGGCAGGAGCCTTCCGGTCGGATCTTTACTATCGACTCGATGTTTTGACGATTAAAATACCTTCCCTCTCCGAGCGCAAGGAAGACATCCCCCTCTTGGCCCATCATTTTCTGGCAAAACATGCCCGCCCTGGAAGACCCGCGCCTCGATTGTCGCCAGAAGCTGAACGCCGGCTCATGCTTTATGATTATCCCGGCAACATCAGAGAACTCGAGAATATCGCCCAACGCATATTAATCACCTGCGATGAGGACATCATCGAATCTCAGCAGATTGCTGGAGTTTTCGGCGACACGGAGGGGATGTCCATCCGCGATCACCGCGAGGATTGGCCCTCCCTGGAAGAACATGAAAAACAGTACATCCTCGAGGTGCTCGATGAAGTGGAAGGCAACAAATCGGCTGCCGTGAAAATTCTCGGGATCGACAGGGTTTCCCTCTGGCGTAAGATAAAACGCTACGGCTTAGAACATCCGGATGCTTAAGGGGTTGTATTCGGCCGGACTTCCGTTCGTCCTCCCTTTCGCCCGTTTCAAGCTTATTATTGTGCCAGAATAAAAGCCTGCCGGGCAAACAACGATTCGATGATCTCACTAGCGTGAGCGACCAAGCGCAATTCCACCCCCTCTGTTACGTCAACATCCAACGCCTCCACTTCTTCCTTATTGGCCAACGGCAAGAGGACGAGCTGCACCCCCGCCCTTTTCGCGGCAAGGATTTTTTCCCTGATCCCACTCACCGCAAGAATACGGCCGGTCAGTGTCATTTCCCCCGTCAACGCCACATCCCTTCGTGCCGGCCGTCGGGTGAGCAGTGAGAGTAAGGCAGCAAAGATTGTGATGCCCGCCGAGGGTCCATCCTTGGGAATCGCACCGGAGGGAAAATGAATGTGCACATCGGCGCTTCTGAAAAAATTTTCAGTCACACCAAATTCCTCGGTCTTGCTCCGGATAAAACTGAGCGCCGTCTGCGCAGATTCGCGCAGCACCTCCCCCAGGGAACCCGTGAGCAGCAGCGTTCCCGACCCGGGCATCAGGGCAGCTTCAACACTGATAATCTCACCCCCTGTCTCAGCCCAGACCATCCCCGTAGCAATACCGATTTGCGGATTGGCTTCAGCCGCTTCCCTGTGGAATTTTCGAGGCCCCAACATTGTGCTCACTGCCTGAGCGTCAAGGACCACCTGCTCATCCTGGCTGCCACCGGACTTCAGACACATCATGGCAATTTTTCTGCATATATCGGCAAGTTGACGTTCCAAATTACGTAACCCCGATTCCCTGGTGTACTCACTGACAACTCGCGAGACCGCTTCAGAGGAAAAATGGACGTTCGACTTTGAAAGCCCGGCGACCTTGAGTTGCCGGGGAATGATGAACTGTTGCGCAATCTTCAGCTTCTCCTTTTCCGTGTATCCAGAGAATTCAATGCACTCCATGCGATCAAGCAGTGGTCCTGGTAGCTTTGTCAGGTCGTTGGCTGTCGCGATAAACATGATCCGGGAGAGATCAAATGGCAACTCCAGGTAATGATCCGTAAAATGGACATTTTGCTCGGGATCAAGTACCTCAAGAAGCGCCGAAGCGGGGTCGCCGCGAAAATCTTGACCAATTTTATCAATTTCATCGAACATAAAGACCGGATTGTTGACTTCTGCTCGTTTCAACTCGTTAATAATGCGTCCGGGTAGCGCACCGACATAGGTTCGCCGATGCCCGCGTAACTCGGCTTCATCCCGTAACCCTGCCAGAGAAATACGGATGAAACGGCGCTGCAAAGCCTCGGCGATTGCCTTACCAACAGAGGTTTTTCCCGTTCCCGGAGGACCGGTGAAACACAAAATCGGTCCCTTTCCCATTTGCACAAAGAGCTTTTTTTCCAAGACGTCTTTGACAGTCTGGCGCAACTCCTCCAGATTAACTGGCTTGCCCAGATAGTGTGCAGCCCCCTTTTTCAATGCATCCACCGCCGAACTGACCGTCGCAAAACCCGTGACCATAATCACAGGAATATCCGGCGAGATCCGGTTGATGTGCTGGAGAAGTTCAATGCCGTCCATGCGCTCCATCTTGAGGTCAGTGATGACCAGATCGATATCTTCCCGCGCTATAACCTCCAAGGCCACAGCACCATTTCCGGCGCAATAACAGTCGTAACCTTCCTTCCGAAGCACATGCTCCATGTTGGCACGGGCTATCTCCTCGTCGTCAACAATAAGGATGGTCTGCTTCGCTTTACTGCATAAGGTTTTTGCCGCCAGAAACTCAAGAATACGCTGTTTGACCTGGGACAATCCATAATGACGAGTATCGAGAACCGATTGCGCCCGAGCCAGATCGAGCTTGCACTGTGAGGACTTATTCCAGGGGAGGGAGGTCACCAATTCGATGTAGTTAAAGCCCACCGAATATTCAGCGATGGCAGAATCGGTTTTTTCCAATTTTTTCAATTCAGCAGTCACCGCCTCCATGACCTGATGGGGAAGCTGCGCATCTTCGACTTTAGAGCGGAGGATGTCCAAGGCGGAGGGAGTTTCCTCTTGTTGTCGAGGGGTTTCTTCGCTCTGTTCTATTCTTTTCTTGAAAAACATAGTGCTATTCCTTTCACCCTTTCATTGCTCTGAATAATGGCTTCCAAGCGAAATAGGTTGGCCGGTTGTTCATTCGCGCATCACAAAACAACTTCCCCCAAAAAACAAGATATTCAAAGGACAGACGATTGCAATAATAATACCCGGGCCAGAACATCCAGGAACAGTGCAACATAATTATCCCCTGCAAGAGCCCAACCCGTCCTCCTTCCGTTCTGATTCCCGCTTCACCCCTCATCCTATAAGCACAACCGTCTCCATATCGCTCCCACAAACAGATTGTGACAGGGCCTCAACGTGATTGTGCTGCATTCGATACACACAGCCATGTTACACGGCCAGCCAGTGTTATTGCAAAATGCAACAGTAAAAAACAAGGAATTGCAGGCATCCCGGCACATTGCGTTGCATTACGCAACACGAGCTCATTTTCTCCAATTCCTTTATTTTTATAAATATAAATAAAATCAGTATATTGCAAATAAATACCCTTGGCACGCTTCTTGATTAGCCCAGAGTGAGCAATAAACCTTAAACAGAAGCAATCAAAATAAACCATGCAAAACGAAACAGCTGCTTCGAAACAAACTGTAAAAGACGACAACCCGATTGGCAATACATCCTTGTCGGAAAGTCCAAAGGATCGGCCTTTTATACTGGCCGTCACCCGAAACGGTCACATGTCTGAACACGTGATGGATTATGCCCTCAATGTGGCGCATCGTCTGCAGTACGGCATCCTGGCAGTGCATGTCGACACCCTGCCCTTGTTCAGTGATCGAGGCAAGCGGAGCAAGCTCTTTGCTGCCGCTATGCGGGAAAGCGCGACCCTTTTTGACCAAAAAGCCCGGAACACGGAGGTGGTCGTGGAACACCTTGGAGAGTTGGGCAAAATCAGCAACGTGGTCAGTCGGCTCTGCCATTCAAAAAAACGAATAGAATTCGTCGTCATCGATAAAGACATTCGCCTGGAAGAGGTCGCCAGGCAATCACCGGTCCCCGTTTTCCCGGTCCTCGCTGCCAAAACAGGTCTCTTTAACAAGGCCATTTTTCATAACCCCCCAAAAAAAGGAGTATTCGCCATGTCTACCACGAGCAAAAAACGGCATCTTAAAAGTTGCGTCCTTTTTGGCGCCCTGACAACGGGATTGTATGCATCTGTCTTTGCCTATCAGGATGCTGTCATGACGTATTTCACCAAGGGCGGTTTGTTTGCCTTGCTGCCGGTCGCCACCGTCTTTGCTGTTTCCTATTTCCACGGCAACTTCACCAGTTCTTTCTGGTCCGCACTTGGTATTGAAGCCTCCCAAAAAAGCACCGCACCGCGTGTCGCACCGGACCAGAAGGTGACGGATGCAGTAGTCGCTCCTCGACCGGACACCCGGCCACGAGCTCAGGTCAACGCTTGAGATCGAATGCAACACAGCCATGAATGGAGATTTCGTTGCGGCCAGCGCAATGCTCAGAATACCAGACAACAAATAACAGGAGTAGACAATGCACGGACCTATCGCTGAAGTGATTCAGTTTATTGACCTTAATGCGTACACCATTACCTTTCTCTTCATTGTCGGTTTTATCGGCGGACTTGTCAGCGGATTTATCGGTTCGGGTGGAGCCTTTGTGTTGACACCGGGCATGATGAGTCTCGGCGTTCCGGGAACAGTGGCTGTTGCCAGCAATATGTGCCATAAATTCCCCAAGGCCCTGGTCGGCGCTATCAAACGATACAAATACGGCCAGGTGGATATCAAATTAGGCCTTATCATGGGGCTTTTTGCTGAGATTGGTGTTCAGGGCGGCATCATGCTGCAAAAGTATATCCTGGATAAATGGGGCGAGGCGGGCTCGAACCTGTATGTCAGTGTTGTTTTCGTCCTGGTTTTGGTCATTGTCGGCTCATTTGTCATGCGCGATGCCATCAAGATGAAGAGCGCCCAAGGGGAGACCGAGGCAAGGCCTTCGCTAGCCAAACGATTGCAGAAGATCGAACTCTGGCCGATGATCACCCTCAAGACCGCCAATCTTCGCATCAGCATGTGGTTTCTGGTGCCCGTCGCCCTTGCTACCGGGATGCTGGCTGCCACCATCGCGGTGGGTGGTTTCATCGGTGTTCCAGGACTCATGTATATCGTCGGCGCCACCAGTATCGTAGCTTCCGCCACCGAGTTGGTCATTGCCTTTGTCATGGGGCTTGGCGGCACCTTGATCTGGGCCTATTACGGCATGGTTGATATTCGCCTTGTCATGATCATCCTGGCAGGTTCGCTCTTTGGGGTCCAATTGGGGGCTATCGGTACAACCTATGTCAAGGATTACATGATCAAGTATGTCATGGCCACAATCATGCTAATTGTCGCGGTCAGCCGATTTTTCGCCCTCCCTAAATACCTCAACCAACTGCACCTGATTTCGCTTGCCGACAATCTTGTCGGACTCATGACCAAGATAAGCTTTGGCATCATGTGCTTTGCACTCCTGGTTGGCGCTTCAATCATCCTCACCAGCTTATTTAAGGCAAGAAGACTGGAAAAGACGGTTGCGGTCAACGGTTAAACATTCCCCTCGAGAGGTCTACAGATGCCCAAGAGCACCTCACCCATCCTTGTTGCTGTCGATCCGAGCAGTGTCAGTCAGGCAGCCTTTCAACAGGCGCTGCGTTTGGCGCTTTTTTTGAAAGCTCAACTGATCGCCGTTTCAGTGACCCCCCGATACGAGGGGAATATGCATCGATGGAAAATCAACAATGCCGACGAACAACTCAACCAGCCCTTTAAACAGTGCCTGGAAGATGTAAAACAAGCAGCTTTCGCCAAGGGGCAGACAGTCCGGACCATCCATGCTATCGGGGATCCGGTGGAAGAAATCGTGCGGGTGGCAGAAGAGGAGAATGTTGGCTTGGTGCTCATGGGCTACCCCAAGCGTTCGATGATAGAACGGGTCATTCTCGGGCGAACAACCGCAAAAGTGATTGGATGCAGCCCCTGCGATGTTCTGATGATTCCTGAAAACTCCGAAATCAATTTTTCTCGAATACTCGTAGGAATAGATGGCTCACGATACAGCATGGAGGCGGGACAGCGGGCTCTTGAGCTGGCCCATGCCTTTGGCGGCGAAGTACATGCGTTGACGGTTCTTGATATCCCTCTTGAACGCAGCATTCTTTACGGAGTACTGAACGAGGCGGAACGCAAAAGCTTCCCTCCCCTTCAGACTCTTGCCGGGCAAGGGGAAAGACTTGGGGTGCGGGTGGTTACGGAGATCCGTGAAGGGTCTCCGTATGCCACTCTGGTCAAATACAGTGAGGATAAAAAGATTGAACTGATCGTTCTCGGAACGTACGGCAGAACCGCGCTTGGCAATATTCTCTTGGGCAGCGTCGTGGAACGGGTCGCTTCGATATCCCCCCTTCCCACATTGGTGGTGAAAAGGCTTGGCTGAAGCGGAGTGCGAGCTGTAATCAATACGCCCAAAAGAGGCCGGATCAAGGTGTTGTTACAAAGGAACTGGAAGGCGTAAAAATCGCTTTTCTCCTAACAACAAGGAGGTACAAAATGGAACTGAATCTGTATTTCACAGGGGCAATAGTCGCGATCTGTGCGATTCATCTCGCAACAGTGGCTGTCAACTCTCTCACTGCTTTATTTAAAAACAAGAGGCTTGAAAAACGAAAGCCTCATGCGCAGTCCCCAAAAAGAGATGATTGGTACGTCTTTTTTCACTGTTCGGATTTGCTCGGCAAAGAATCTCAAACCTGTTCGTCACCCGTTTCAACCCCCAATCAAACGCCCCGGGCGCTCCCTCCTCCACAAAAAGAGAGACAGCCATCCAGAATACGTGCAAGGCTGTAACCGACACGCCCAGGTAAAATAGCAGGCCTGGTAAAGGGCTACAACTCCAACGCTTTTCGCACCTTGTCAATTTAAGCGCGGAAACGGAACCGCAGTTGCTCCAGGGTGCTGATTAGAAGACAGACGAATGAGACGGTTGTGCTCAGCCGGTTTCCGCCCCGCTCGGTCGGCCCTATCTCCGGGGAAATGGCCGCCTGCTTTTGCCACTGCTGGGAGGACGGCCAGTTTGTAAGTTTTTGTTCCGTTTGGGTTTCGCTGCCCGTTTGAAATCGTTGACAAAGAGATCATCCTCGGCCCACTCGGTCGGGATCGGGTGGCCGATAAATTCCTCAATCGCCTCCAGTGACAAGACGCCCTGCTCGTCGGCCAGAGAAATGGCCTTGCCCTCTGCGCCGGCCCGGGCGGTGCGACCGACACGGTGGACATAGTCCTCGCAGTCTTCCGGCAGGTCATAATTGACCACATGGGAAACGCCCTCAATGTGCAGCCCTCGGGAGGCCACGTCAGTGGCAATCAGGATCGGCAGCTTACCATCCTTGAAGTCGCGCATGATGCGCTGCCGTTTTTCCTGGGCCACATCCCCGGAAATGAGCCGGCAAGGATAGTCATTGGCTGCCATGCGCACTTCCAGATACTCACCCTCGCGCTTGGTATTGACGAAAATCATGGTCCGCTCCATGCCCTCACGGCGTAACAGTCCGAGCAACAAGGGAAACTTTTCCTTGCTGGAGACGTGAAACAACACCTCCTCGATGTTGTCGGCGGTCATATGGTCGCCGGTGACGCTGACTTTTTCCGGCATATTCATGAACTCGTAGGCCAGTTCCATAACCCGCTGATTGAGGGTGGCGGAAAACATCAGATTCTGGCGCTGACCAAAAGGCGGCAAACTGCGCAGAATATATCGAAGGTCGCCGATGAAGCCCATGTCGAACATGCGGTCCGCCTCGTCAATCACCAGCATCTCGACCGCCTTGAGGCTGCACACCTTTTGTTTGAGGTAGTCGATCAGCCGACCCGGCGTGCAAATGATTATGTCGACGCCGTTACGGAGCGCATCGCGTTGCTTGTTGTAATCCACGCCGCCGTAGACGGCTTGAATGGAAAAACCACAGTGTTTACCGAGCAGTTGCGCATCCTGTTCTATCTGGACGACCAATTCCCTGGTTGGCGCCAGGATCAGAGCGCGGGGCTTTTTGCCACCCGCAGCGCTGTTTTTCAGCAGACGATCAAACAGGGTGACCAGAAAGGCAGCGGTCTTGCCGGTACCGGTCTGGCCACGACCAGCCACATCTTTGCCTGCAAGAGTTAAGGGAAGTGTTCGTTCCTGGATGGGGGTACATTCGGTAAATCCCGCTTCAGCAATACCCTGACCGAGGGTTTCCGGCAGGGCCAGCTCTTCAAATCGCATTCGTTGTCCTTGTCATAAGTTAAATAATTATTTGTTATTGTGCGCTTATTATATGCATCAAGACCGCACCTGGCAATGCTAACCTTCCGCATCCGGTCCATACGGCAAAGCAATCAGGATGGACCACCCCACGCCCGTACTCCCACCGGATCACTGTACCAGGGTATAGGGCTCGCAGAGCGAGAAAAAATGTGCAGAACTCGAACTGACTCTTCCGCAGAGACTCGCGCAGAGGTTCGGTCAATCGATGGTGTATCTGAGGACCACTGAATCCCGTGAAGGGAAGAATTGACGGTAGGCGGTCTTGGATTTTTCCAGCATGATCTTCGAAGCCTTGACCGAATCAGTTTCCTTGTATTTGTCAGAGAGGTAGATAATTTCGCGAATGCCGGCCTGAATAATAACCTTGGTGCACTCGTTGCACGGGAAAAGGGCCACGTACAACCGGCAGTCCCGTAGGTCAAAGGTGATCGAGTTCAAGACGGCATTGAGCTCGGCATGGCAGACATAAGGATACTTGGTGTCAAGATAGTTGCCTTCCCTCGCCCAGGGCAATTCGTCGTCCGAACAGCGCCAAGGAAAACCGTTGTAACCGACACCGACGATCTTGTTCTGGTTGTTGGCCACACAGGCTCCCACCTGGGTGTTCGGATCCTTGGAGCGATGGCCGGAAAGGATAGCCACGGCCATGAAATATTCGTCCCAGGAAAGATAATCGGTTCTTTTGCTGGTCATAAGGACTTGCCGTTCTCCTCCTGGGCGGCCTTGAATTGCCGCCGCCGTTCCCTCCAGTCCGGGGTAAGACCGGCCGCTTTTTCGACAAATTTCTTGATGGCCTGAAAATAGAGCGGTCCGGCGATGGCAATGAGCGAATTATGATCCGCACCCGGCACGATCTGAAACTCCTTGCTTTTGGCGCCGCTTTCCGCCTGCAGGGTCTCGGCCTGCCAGAGAGGAATCAACTGGTCGTACTGGCCGTGGAGGATGAAGGTGGGCTTGGTGACCTGCGCTATCTTCCCGCTGTTGTTAAAAGTCTGCTCCTCGGTGATGCCCATCTTGGCCAAATCCACGCCGAGCACCTTGGCCAGGGGCAAAGTCTTGGAAAATCCCGACTCGATGATCAGACCGCTGATTGCCTCGCCGTGATTGAGCGCCACGTCGATGGCACTGGCGCTCCCCATGGAGCGTCCCATCACAAAAAGCGCCCCCGTGTAACCGTGGTCGCGGAGCCAGTCTTTCAAGGCAATAAAAACAGTGTTGCTGTCCGGCAGCAGGGTGCTGGTCAAGGGCATGCCGGTACTCCAGCCGTAACCGCGGTATTCGGCCACCAAAAAATTGAGCCCTTCCCGGACGTAACTGGGGCCGATTTCGTCGTAATCGGGAATAATTTCACCGTTACCGTGGAAAAAAATCAGAGTGGGCGAGGCAGTGGCGTGGCTGTGCAGTCGACAGCCGATAGTGACGCCGTCTGTAACCTGAACGTCGATATCGATCGCGCCCTCGGGAGGAGTGTTTCTGGCCACTTGAATGGGGTGAAAAAGGAGCTGCGTGATTTCTGGTCGATCCATGAGAGTGAGTGCTGATAAGGGTTGCATTGAAGTTGAGTGTTCCGCCGTAAAACCGTTATTTGCCACCAAAGAGAGTTGTCCCAGAGACAACACCAGGAGCACTCTATGGTAGCGCACAAGTGGGTGTTTCCTCACGGTGGCAACGGTGGATAATGAGGTCATGATTTCTTGGTAACGGGATCCTCGGGCTTTGCCCAGAGGTCTTGTATGTGCTGCCTTGTGCCCTAATCAGAGGTACTATCTGGACACGTTTGTTTATTGAACACCGCTCCTTACTCTAACTTTTCTTTTTTGTCAAAATGTTGTTTTTCCGACAAAGAGAGGAGAACCGGCCCCATGTTTCCGTACCGAAGAAACAGCAGCATCCCCCCTGCTTTTCAGCCTCTTTTTCACGGATAAAAAAGCATTCTGTACTCCGTTCAAAACCTCACCTTCTGCAAGCAAACATAATTCAACCGGGGACAGCTTGCATTCCACTGAAATAATTTTTAATGTATTCATGAAAAATCATAAAGATTACCCGGAGCTTGCCGCTGAAGGGCCGAAGTTCAATGGAGTAACTATCAGGTGATAAACCGAATGCATCGACTTACGCTCTTTGTCATAATGCTGTTACTAGGTGTCTCGAGTGCGGCAGCAGAGACGGAGAGGACCACGCAAGGGCAGGCGCAGATTGCCGCCACGGAGAAAAGATACGACGTGCAGTTGGGCAAGCAACGGCCAGTCACCGGCAAGGCTGATGTCCTTAAAAAAAATTCCCGTCCTTTCCTAAACAAAGCAAAGCAAAAGCCGAGTGCATTTGTCCTTTTGGGACAGCTCATCTTAAATGACATGTTTGTGTTCAATGATTTCAATGATTTCGCTTCCAACGCCTTTGATCCGGACATTACCGAGCGCATTCTGAGCACCAGGGAAACGAAATGGGCTTTTGGCCATATCAATACCAGCAGGCATCTGGACAAGCAAACCCTGGCGAGAGGCCCGTCAAAGAATGCTATCGAAATCAAACCGTTGGGCCTTGACTTTGGCAGCTTCAACCCTTTTTTTGGCGACTTTTTCAAACCGCTCATCCGGGGACGATACACCCTGTCCTCCGAAGACATGGCGCCCTTTAGTGGGATGGCTGGATTCGAAATTCAACCGCTTTTCACAGCGGAAGAGAACGGCACTGATTTCACCGCCAGCACTTCCCGCACCCCTTTTGCCTACAGTTATGCTTTAGATAAAAAAACTTCGGTCAACGCCGGCGTTGGCTGGATACCCTATCTTGGCGACACCAAGGGGTACTCAAAAGCCCTTGAAGATCCTGGGGCCGAG
>JBBQCO010000079.1:0-14586 GCA_038318785.1 Desulfobulbales bacterium
TCCCTGTTCTGGTGACCGCTGGCAAGCAGGAGGTGCTCGCTTCACCTGGGACGCTGAATATTAACATCTTTGCTGGACGGAATATGATCCAACAGTACGGGAGCAATTAATATGGAATTCACTCGGCCACTCTTTTGGCGACATGGGCTTTTCCTGCAGCCACAGCATTTGCAGCTCAATGACCTTTTTCAGGAATCACGCCTTGCTCCTGTATGGGAATTCTTGCAACCGTATTTCTGGGGTGTTGCCGAAATGAACATTCAGGAGTCGGCGCTTTCCACGATGTCGTTTGAAATCTTGAGTGGAAAATTCCTCTTCCCCAGTGGAGTTTATGCACTTTTCCCCGGCAACGCGGTTATAGAGCCGCGCTCGTTTGTCGATGCCTGGGAAAACTGGGACAAACCGATCACGATATATCTTGGCCTGCGCACCATGAGCCAGATGGAGCCCAACGTGACCGTTGTTGAAGAATTGCGGGGACTTGCCGATATAAAAACCCGTTTTATCACAACCTCGGATCCGGAAGAGGTGCGAGATCTCTATCTCAACGGACAGACGGCACAGGTACAGGGGATGCAGTATCAACTCAGATTGTTCTGGGAAACCGAAAAAGCCCTGCTGGACAATTATGAAATCATTCCGATCGCCAAGCTGGAAAGAATAACAGAGCGAGTGCGGTTGCTGCCCGGTTTCATTCCCCCTGTATTGTCGTTGCGCTCCTCAGACCGTTTATTTGCCATGGTGCGGGATATTCGCGATCGACTTGCCGCACGGGGACGACAACTGGAAGGGTATAAAAGACTGAAAAATCTGGAAACCGGCGAGTCGGAATCTCGCTACATTTCCTATCTCATGGCGCTCTCTTGCCTGAACCGTCACATTCCGGTGCTTTCGCAGATGTGCGAATCCGGAACCGCCAACCCGCAGAACGCCTATTTGGCGCTCAGGCAGTTGGTGGCGGACCTCTCGACCTTTTCCACATCCGTTGACGTCATGGGAGAAACTTTGACGGGCGAAACAGTGCCGCCTTACAACCACACCGCTCTGTGGGACTGTTTCAGTCGTGTGCAAAATGCCATAGAAATAGCCTTGTCTGATTTTGTTACCGGCCCTGAGTACATCATCCCGCTGGAGCGAGACGGCGACATCTTTAGAGCGGAAAAACTGAGCCAGGATATTTTTCAACCACGCAATCACTATTATCTGGTCCTATGGACGTCACTGGATCTGAAACAGATCTTTGAATCTCTGACCCATCTCGCCCGGGTCACTTCCCTGTCCTACCTGCCGACCATTACCAAGCGGGCACTGGCCGGGATCGAACTCAGTTTTCTGGCCCAGCCCCCGCGTGAAGCACTGAGCAATGCCAACAGTTCTTTCTTCCGACTGAACGAGACCGACAAACAATGGGAGTCTGTTGTCAACGAACAGAGCCTTGCCATGCACTGGGAGGGCGCGCCCAAAGACCTCAAAGTTGAACTCATGGTCATCAGGAGATAGTATGCGGCTCATTGATTGCTTCTTAAAACCTCTTGCATTCACCGCCCACATGGTCGGCACCGGCGGCGATGCGTTTGTCGCTCTGCCGCAGGCGATAAAAATCATCCACCGATTGCTGGATGAAAGTGGAAAGATAGCGGATCAATTCGGTTTTGCACCCCTGGAGTACAACAAAGCCCGTTTTGCAGTCTGCGCCTGGATCGACGAAGCCATCCTCAACTCAAACCTGCCGGAGTGCGACCTCTGGCTGGGGGAGTTGCTGCAGCGAGCGTTCTACTCCACCAACAGGGCGGGCGAAGAATTCTACACGAGAATGGATAACCTGAGCGAGGCCGACCTCCAGGTACTCGAAGTTTTTCACCACTGCCTGGCCCTTGGCTTCAAGGGCCGCTATTTCTCGCCGGAGATGGCAAGTGAACTGCAAACGATCAAAAAAAGGGAGTTCGCACGGCTTCAAATGGAACATACCCTGTTCACAACCAGCAATCAGGAGCACTTTTTTTCTGCATCGTATCCCAAGAAGTCAGCGCCCCGCCGACGTACGCTGCCCCGTGTTGCCTTCTCGTTCGTCACCTTGTTCATGATCCTGACTCCGCTTGTTTTCCTGACCCTGACCTATTATTCGTACAGCACTCTGCTTGATGGCATGGTTGAAAAAATGATCCATCTGGAGTCCAAATAGCATGAATCTTCTGCTCAAAATCTGCAAATTCCTGTTCATCGGTATAGCTGTAATCGGCGTCCTTTTCGGTGCATTTTGGATGACGTACATCAAGGAGTGGCCCCTCTGGAGCGGGGCCTCGCTGATCCTTCTCGCCACAGGGCTCGTTCTTGGATGGTATGGTCTGAAAAAACTCCTGATCAGGCGTCGGGAAAAGCAGTTCGTCAAGCAGGTTATTGAACAGAAAAAGCCGCTCACCGATGTTGCCAACAACAGTTCTGTGGAACACCTATTGAGCCTTGAACGGCAGTGGGCGGACTCACTTTCTCTTCTGAAAGAATCGCATTTGGCCCAAAAAGGTGATCCCCTGTATGTGCTGCCCTGGTACATGGTGCTGGGGACGCGTGGCAGCGGCAAAACTTCGGCAATTCGGAGCGCTCGGCTCCCCTCCCCTTTCCCCGAGGTTATGAATCCAGGCGGATCCGGAACCCGTTTTTGCGACTGGTGGTTTACCGAACACGCCATTATCCTGGATACAGCCGGCAAATATGCAAGCCCTGCCCTAGACGCCGCTGACCACGACGAGTGGCAGCGTCTGCTCACCTTGCTCCTGGCAGCTCGTAGAAAGGAACCGCTTAATGGCTTGGTGATTACAGTTTCCGCGGACCAGCTTTTAGAGGCAGACGGTGACACCCTGGCGGAAGAAGGGCGTGCTCTCCGGCTTCGGGTTGACGAGCTTATGCGGGTTTTGGGCGCCAAGTTTCCGGTCTATATTCTGGTGACAAAATGCGATCAGATTTACGGCATGGAACAGATGGCGAAGAACCTCCCCGAATCGTTCTTCAAGCAGCCGATGGGGGTCATCAATGATGATTGCACCCGCCCGATCAACGATGTGATTCGCCTGACCCTGGACAATATCTGCGATCGGCTCAGGGACATGAGGTTCATGCTGCTGGACAAGGTCCAGGAGAATAGTGCCGGCCTGCTGCTCCTTCCGGAGGAGATTCGCAAGGTACAACAGGGGCTCGAAAATTTCATGCAGGGGTTATTCAGAGCGAACCCCTATCAAGAATCACCTCTCATGCGGGGGATATTTTTTTCCAGCGCCCAGCAGAGCGGAACGCCTGTTTCCCGTTCCATTCAATGCATGGAATATGCGGCAGCCGATTCGCTGCAGGAAAAAAATCCGCCTCATGTATCAGCGCCCTCCACATTGGATGCGTCCGCCACCAGAAATGCTTCTGCAGACCTTCTCTTAACGGAGGTCCTTCCCGGAACCAAGCGAAGTCTGTTTCTGTTCGATTTTTTTGACGGGGTGCTGACTGCTGATCGCTGGCTGCATACACCCCTCCGGGCAACGGTACGACATTTCCGCATCAACTGGGGGCTCGGTATGATCGCCTGGTTGGCGATTCTTGGCGGCGGACTGGGGCTTGCGAGCACCTCGTACATGCTCAACCGGTATGTCATCAACGAGTATGTGGCCGAATTCAAGGCGCCAACCTATCTGACCGGGAGCATCCTGGAAGATATTTTGATCCTGGACCGGTTCCGGACCATCATCCTTATCATGGAAGAGAGCAACAAACACTGGTGGGTGCCCCGATTCGGACTGACCCAGAGTGAGTTGGCCGTGACCCAGCTTAAAGATAATTACTGCAACATGTTCAGTAATTTCTTTTACGATAAAACCATCGCTGCAAAGTTAGATGCGAATATAGCAAAAATTACTCCCGATACACCCGGTAGGGAACGTGGCTCCTACATTGCCAATATCGTCAGCCGATTACAGTTTGTAAACGCCCGACTGGAAAAGAAAAACCTGGATTACATGAAAAAGCTGCCGGCACCATCAGGCGCTTTTCTCGTGCTGCTGGACAGCAGGATTACGCCTGAACTGGCACGGCAATACCAGGAGATTTACCTGTACTATTCGGCGTGGCAGGACGACCTGACACCTGCCGCCATCAACAAGCAAAAACTGTCGATGCAGCTGAACAAAATCCTTACAGGACGTTCCGGGCAATATGATTTGAGTTGGGTTATGGAATGGATCGACAGTATCGAAGTCGATAATCGCATCACCTTGCGCTCGTTTTGGGAAGGGAGCGGAGACATTGAAGACATATTTATCGAGCCCTGTTTCACAATAGCCGGAAAAAAGAAATTAGATGGCTTTATAGGGCAGATTTACTCAGTGATGTCCCAATCTTCAACGCTGGATGAGCAAATCAGATTGTTTAATGCCGATTACGAGCACCAGTACATCACTGTCTGGGAAAATTTTGCGAGGGACTTTCCCCAAGGCGCTTCCATCTTATCGTCAAATCAAGAGATGCATGTGCAGGCAGCCGCAATCGGCATCGACAAAATCCCCGCCGAACTTTTCATCGAAAGAATGGTCAAGGAACTTGAACCGTTTTCAGGGGGAAAAAACATTCCCCCCTGGTTGCAGCTTGCAAGGGAACATCAACGAATTCTCGTGCGGGTGGGTGAAAACGACTTTAACAAGCAGGCTGACGGCTTCAGTCAAGCCGCAGATGCAGTGGTGGAAAAGAGCAAAAATCTCCTCAAGGATTTAGCTGATAAAAAAATTGAATTGCCCAACAAGGATAAAACCAAGTCCTTCCTTGATGAGGTCAATGCCTATGGGGATTTCCGAAAGGCTCTCCAGGATATGGCCAAGGGGATCAATACCGATGCGACCACCCTGCGCCTGGCAGTTGATATGTTTTCCAACGCTGGTTCCGTAGCTGCAATGCCTTCGAGCAGCGATCCCGGTGGCTTGGCACCGTCCCCGTTTACCAAAGTTCAGGAAACCTTTAAATCGTTTCAGGCACAGATGCGTCATGTGGGGGATGATAAAATTTACTGGGACATAATCAACTCGTCTCTAGATTTCTTTACCATAATTGCCTCGAGAAAGGCGGCCTGTTCGTTACAGGAACAGTGGGAATCGCAGGTTTTGGCTGAAACCAGTGCTGTCGGAGATTCTTCGTTGCAGCAACTGCTGTTCGGACCGCAGGGCATTGTATTGAAATTTGTCAAAGGGCCGGCTGCGCCGTTTATCAGAGGCGGTCCGCAAGGATACCAACCGACATCGGTCAGGGGACAGCGGGTTGCATTCAATCCACAGTTCATCGATTTCCTTAACCGAGGAAATCTTAGCCGCCAAGATACCAAGGAGAGTTATATCGTCAAAATCATGGCGTATCCGATTCACGTTAACAAGGAGGCGACCCAGAAACCGCAATCGGTCCTTCTGAGTCTGGGTTGCGGCGATGACCTCCAATCGCTCAACAACATGAATTACCCGGTGCAGAAATTGTTCAAATGGAATTTTAAAGATTGTGACGAAACGATTTTACGCATTAAATTCGGCCCCCTAACTTTGGAGCGAAAGTACAGCGGAGGCATGAGTTTTATCACTTTCCTCTCCGACTTCAAAAACGGTGAGCGCACCTTTACTCCCGAGGATTTTCCTAAGAATGAAAATGACCTCAGAGCGATGAACGTTCGGCAGATACGGATTCACTATCTTTTCGAAGGGCACCATGAGCTGCTGAATCTGCCCGAAAATGACCCGGTGGCTATTCCGCCAATTATAACGACATGTCAGCATTAAGGCCTCTATGATTATCCGCGACCTGGGGCGGTCTCCCATCAATAGTACCAATACCGCTGGAGAGGACATCCGGTATGATCCTCTTTTCGAGACCCTGCAGGCTGAAATTGACGCCAAGCCATCGGCAGGTTCAAGTGGAGTCAACTGGAAGAAAGTCGTAGAAATGGGCTCGAATATCCTGGAAACCAGATCCAAGGATATTCTCGTTGCCAGTTATCTGGCTGTCGGTTTGCTCAGGACCGAAGGGGTGCCGCAGGGCCTTTTAAACGGTCTGGTCCTCCTCAATGACCTGCTGCAGGAATTTTGGGAGAACATGTTTCCCCCAATCAAGCGCATGCGCGGACGTGCCCAGGCTCTGGGCTGGTGGGTGGAGCGGACGGAGGCTGTGTTAGGGGAAATCACCGATCCGGCCCCGATCTCCGCTGCAACACAACAGGAACTCGCCTCCACTGTTGAGTCGCTGTACGACCAGATCTCCGAAAAATGCCCTGACGCCCCTTCTCTGCGGCGGATATTGGAATTTGTCCGAGCCCTTCCGGTGGAAGCAGAGGAACAGCCTGAAGCCACAGGCCCCATGCCACAGGCAACGACCCCACCCAACGCAAAAAGTGAACAACAGCCTCTGCCGACGCAATCGGAACAACAATCGCGACCGCAGGCGCAGGCGGCTGTTTCATTTTCGGCGCAAACCCTGACCAATCAAAATGAGGTCAACAGTCTCCTCGCATCGGTGATCGAAAAAAATTACCTGCTTGTGGATTTCATGCTTGCCGCACCAACTCCGGATCCGGCATGGTATCGTCTCAACCTCCTCTCCGCCTGGTTCGAAATCAGTAAACTCCCGCCCGCAACCGACAAAAAAACGCTCATTCCACCGCCGGATCGACAGATAACCAATTCGCTTGCCGCCATGAAAGGCGCCGATAACTGGGGGGGAGTGGTAAAGAGTGGGTGTTATACCATCCGCCGCTACCCCTTTTGGCTCGACATGAACCGATGGGCGGCAGAAGCACTGGGCATGATGGGAGAAATGTTCCGAGACGGCAAGCAGGCTATCGAGGAAGAAACCTCCCGATTTGCACGCCGTTTTGGTGACATCGAGACCTACACCTTCAGCGATGGCACTCCTTTTGCCGATAGCCAAACCAAGAGCTGGCTGCGCACTCTGGACAGCAGTGGCAGTGCGGCAAGTCAGGCGGCGATACCCACCAGTGGCGATGATCTCGCTTTACAAGTTGCGGCAGAATTTTCCTGCTGCTGTGCGTTAATGAACAGCGGCAAACAAGGGGAAGGGCTCTCCCAAATGCAGACATTCTTACAGGCCAGCAGGTCGGGCCGTGAACGTTACCTCTGGCGGCTGTCGATGGTTCAGTTGCTGACGCTTTCCGGCATGGAGAAGCTGGCTCTTCCACACATCTGCGAACTGATGAAGGATTATGATGCATATCGACTGGAAGAGTGGGATCCGGATATGGCGCTGCATGCCTTGAAAACGGTCTGGGGCGTGTTACGAACACAAAATGATCCGGAATCGCAACGGAAAGCGGACGATACCCTGTCGCGTATCTCTATGCTCTCTCCTTCCGACGCCTTCAACCTTATGAAATGACTTGCATGCAGTCAAATTGTTCTATTTGGGCGACGACCACCTCATATCCAATTATTCCATGATCGACATACATTGCCACATCCTACCGGACATTGACGATGGTCCGAAAACCTTTGACGAATCCATGGCCATGGCCAGGATGGCTGCTGCCGACGGCGTTGCCGGAATCGTGGCCACGCCGCATCTCAACGAGAAACTGTATGATCCCGCAGAGATCACCAGGAGGGTTGCCTGGTTGAATCATCTGCTGCGCAAGGAGAAAATTCCCCTTTCCATCATGCGGGGAGCGGATGTCTCGGTTATCTTCAAGCCCATGGATGTGCAGGGCTTCACCATCAACGATACCGAATATATTCTGGTGGAATTTCCTCACACCCATCTCCCCAAAAACTCCGACGATATCCTGTATCAATTTATCGTCAACGGCTACAAACCCATCATCACCCACCCCGAGCGCAACCCGTCCATCAGCGCCAATCCAAAATTACTCTTGGATTTGATCGGTGATGATATTTATGTGCAGGTTACAGCTGGCAGCCTGACCGGTGAATTCGGCAAGGAATCTCAGCAGTGTGCACAGCACTTGCTGCGCGCCGGAGTAGTGGACGTCATTGCAACCGATGCCCACTCTGCCACCTGGCGCAAGCCCCTTCTCTCTTCTGGAATGCAAGCCGCCGCCGAGATTGTCGGGGTCGATGCGGCGCAGCGGATGGTATTCGGCACCCCCGCAAAAATCATCTCCGGGTTGTCTCTCTAACGGTTGTCCAGTTCTCCACCCTGGAACATTCACCTCACTCTCTTTGCTATAGGCAGTTGAGGGGTCGCAAAAATATGACATGGTGGCTCGACAAACCCCCTCGAACGGGAATGCGGATGTCAAACCAGCAAAGCACTCAATCCGTCGGACCTGAGCTTGTCGTGGGTGTTCGAGGACTTTTGCTTGAAACTCAGGTCGTTTGTTTTTATTGACCAAAATACCAACCACCAGGGCTGGACACAGGCTACTCCAGGCTTGACTCGCTCGCTGTTGGGAACAAGAGCATAGAAATGAACAAAACAACTGAGAAATGGGAGAGCGAAGAAAGCGCTGATGCTGTCCGCAAGGTTCATGAGGCGCAAATTCAGCAATTGTATGGGCAAACCTGGGGTGGCCTGGCCGGCATTATGGTTATCATGGTTTCAGTGTGCGTTGTTCTTTGGCACGTTATTCCTCAGTGGAAACTGTTGCTATGGTCCGGCACACTGGTTTTGCTCTCAGCCTCGCACGAGGATTTCTGGTGGCCGCCTTTCAACGCAAGGCGCCGTTAGGTGCGGCCATTTATTGGTGGGCAAGGATGCATGTCGTCGGAGTGGTTGCATCCGGCGTGATGTGGGCTTTGCCGCCCTTATTCTTGTGGCCCGAAAATTCGCCTGTGCATCAGGTTATCTGGCCCATCTGTATCGTAGCATTAGGCGCTTCGGCCGTTGCCAAGTATTGCACCTGGCCCCCTGCCTATATTTCCTATCTCGTCCTGACGGCGGTCCCCTTATCCCTTCGATTACTTGCAGAAGGAGGGCTGGTTTTCACTGTCTTGGGACTCCTGGGATTTGTCTTCGCCGCCATTCTTTTCCAAACAGGCAAAATGATGCATAACGCCAGCTTGCGCGCACTTTTACTGGGCATGCACAACGAGACGCTGAGTTCGGTTTTATTGACGGAAAAAGAGAAGGAAAAACAACTCAACACCCAACTCCAGCATGAAATAGCGGGGCGTATTCGATCACAAGAAGAACTGCACCACCGAAATCGGGAATTGGAACAGCTCAATACACAGCTGACTGCAACGAAAAACAATCTGGAATCGGCCAATACGGAGTTAGAACAAGCACTCCTCGATATCAAGCAACTCAGCGGCATGTTGCCAATCTGCGCATCTTGTAAAAAAATTCGCAATGACAACGGGTATTGGCAGCAAATTGAAATCTACATCCGGGATCATGCCGATGTAGAATTCAGCCATGGGATTTGTCCCGATTGTGCGGCAAAACTCTATCCGGATTTAATGTACAGAGCTCAGAAGTTTTAAGGACCCTCAGGCAGTCGAAGCCTCGAGCCGCTGTTCCAGTTGCCTGGTCAGCGTCAGCATGGTTTCGATTTCGCCCATGGTCGGTATCTTGATGGTACAGACATAGGGATCGCAGATTTCCTGGTAACTATCCAGGTTGCGGATCGACTCTTCCAAGCCCCGGATAGTCTCCGGCATCCACTGTTCCATCGCATCCACCAGGTCATGCATGGTGTGGTTATAGGGCAGACGCCCGATCTCCATCAGTCCGCTCATCACCAATTTTTCAATGGCCATGGCGATAAGATTATAGAGGATCTCGGTGGTGAACGTCTTGTTTTTTTTGCGATGGGCGGTTTCCGCCAGATTGAGATATTGCCGCCCCTCCAGTTTATACCGTTGCCAGTCGTCTATTGCCTGGGGCCGGATATCGGCAAAGCCCACCAGGGCGGGATGGATCAAATTGGCCATGAGTTTCTCCAGTAGTGCGGCGGCGAGACGCAAATCTCGAATGCCTAATTAGCTGTATTGCCGCAGGCAGATAAGGGCTGTTGTTTGCCAGCCTATCCGCTCGTAAAAGGCCAGGGCCGGTGGATTGTTTTTATCGGCCAGGAGTTGCAGGCGGGTTGCGCCCTGTTCCGCGGCCCATCCGGCCATGGCCTTCATTAAAGATCGGCCCACGCCGCGGCGACGATGCGCAGGATCGACCACCATATCCTCGACCACAACCGCCGGACCACCCTCGGCTGTGGAAATCACCAACTGGCCGGTGCACATGCCAATGACCCGTCCGATGACTTCGGCCACCAGGATGCATCCCCGGTCATTGTGCAGCAGCATCACCAACCCCCGCCGCTGCTTGGCCTCATCGAAGCTGAAATCCTCTTCAATCGAAAAAAGAAGCCGAAGCAGCGTCACCAGTTGATCCACATCTTCATGCCTGGCCTTGCGCATGATGGGCATAGGGATTTTTCCTTTTCTATTCGATGAGATACTCGGCTGCCGGCTCACCGTCTTCAAGCCCGTCGAGGATGGCGTCGATGATCTCGGTGCTGTTCACACCCTTAAACCACCAGTTTTCCGGCTGCACCACCATAATCGGGCCGGACTCGCACTGCTTGAGGCAGCCGGTGGCCACCACCTGCATATCCATGCCGCGATCGAGGATTTCCTCTTCGATGTATTGAAGGAATCCGTCGGTCTGTTTGTGGCAAATGCCTTTAGGATCGCCTTTAGAGCGAAAACTCTGACAAACCAGTATCTGTCTTTCGGGGATAGCCATGATATGTGTTCCTTTAAATGACGTATGTAGAAGTTGTGTAGTTGATCATTCTTTTGATGGGTGAGACAGCAGCCCAATGGACTCTCCAGAAAAGGTCCGCAACGCTAACAGCCCCCCCGCCAAATTATCTGTGTTATTTTTTACATTTCTGTTTTTTGCCGCCGCCATAGAGCACATCCACCGTGCCCTCAATATTGTCTTCCGTCAGGATGACGCGGATGCCCTTGGCACCAAGCACTTCCCGAGGCCGCCCGCCGGCGCTGGCGGCCAGCAGGGCAAAACAATCGTGGAGCGTGTCCGCCAACTGCTCCCATCGGGACTCACCACTGCCCGGCTCCGGAGCTTGACGGGTTTCGAGCAGACAGGTGAGACCATCAGCCCTGGGGCCATAGATGAGGATAGTTGCGGCCTGGCCGAGATGAAGATCGACATCCATTCCGGTTGTACTCACCACAGCCACTCTTGGACGCTCCGCACTGGGTTGGGGCAATCCCGGCTGCGTCGGTTCCTTGGCACCGCAGCCGCAGCCGGACGAACAACCGCACTCCGCCACATTCACCTGACGGACTGTGGTGACCAGGGACAGGCCGGTCAATTTGCTGATTTGCTCCATATGCACCCGGGTGGAGGGAGGCGGCCCATTGGTTTGCTGCGGATCGGGGCTAAACGGAACCAGTTCCATTTCCGTTGCTCCCAGCTCCGCCATGGTTTCGGCAAGGGTCACCACCTGATGCGCATTGATGCCCGGATAGATGGTGGTGCGAATGGCAACCTTCACTCCGGCATCAGCCATGGCTTGCACGGTTTTCGGCTGTTCCTCCAAAAGCAGAGGCGCCATCTGGTGCAACGGAACGGTCTTCCTGCCCGGACGAATCCAGGCATACAGTTTTTCCGCCGCAGCCAACTCCATGGTCTCGACCAGCAGCGTAATCCTATCGAGTCCAGCTGCTGCCAACTCGGCTGCCTGTTGCTCGCCGCCGAAGCCCAGGGTGGTCAGGCCGATGGTTAGGTTGGGATCATGATTTTTCAAGAGTGCAATGGTCGCGAGCGTCGTGGCAATCGAGGCCAGGGGATCACCGGGACCATCGAGTTCAACAGCTTCCAATCCCTGGTGCAATCTAACTTCCCGCAACGCTTCCGCCGGGGACAGGGCCTGTTCAGCCTTGCTCTCCGGGGCAAATTGCGGACGAAAGGTCGCCTGGGGGGCCACCGGCAACCTCAGGATATTGACGGCGGCATCGGTTGCCTGGGCGGTGAATCGGGGTGCGTTAGTAATGGGGATAACAGTCATAACATTCCGCCCAATTGATTAATGGTAGGATAAAAAGGCCCGGCAGGGAACCAAGGAGAGGACCAAGGAGTGCCCCCCGCCGGACCTGGAAAAATTACAGCACCAACTCAAACTTCTCTTCCGGGTCGTCCCGGTCCTTGCGATCAAGCAAGCAGTTGAGGATTTTCTCCAGCATTCGCAGACCGCCCTTGTAGCCAACGGTCGGGAAATACTGATGTCCCTGGCGATCCAAGATCGGGAAGCCCCAGCGGATGAAAGGAATGTCCTCGTCGCGGGCAATATACTTGCCGTAGGTGTTGCCTATGAGCAGATCCACCGGCTCGTTTTTAATCCACTGATGGAGCAGAAACATATCGCCCTTGGCCCGAACATTGACCTCAAAGGGCATGTCCGCAGTCAATTCCTTGATCCGTTTTTCAAACCGCTTGCCGGGCGTGCCGGTGATAATATGGACCGGGCACATATCGATGGAGACCAGAAACTCGGTCATGGCAATCAACTGATCCGGATCACCGTAGATCGCCACCTTCTTGTGGTAAAAGTACTGGTGCATATCGGAAATCAGATCCACCAACTGGCCACGCTCGTAGGAAACCTCCTCCGGGACCACCGTACCGCTGATGATCCGCAGGGCATCGATGAACCGATCGGTGGCCTTGAGTCCAAAGGGCATGTCAATGATCTTGCACGGCACCTTGTACTTGGTGTCGAGCAGCCGGGCCGCATCAGCCGAACACCATTCGCCCATGGCCAGGGTGCCGATGGCATCGCCGCAGCCTTTGAGTTCGGCCACGGTGACGCCACCCTGGGGGAACATGCTGTACTCGCCGGAAAGCGGGCCATTGAGCACACCCGAGGTGTCGGGGAAAAGGGTGATGTTCGCCCCGACCATTTTGGCCAGCCGCTTGATCTCTTCCATGTCCGAGGGTTCCACCCAGCCGGGAATGACGTTGACCTTGCCATTTTTCTTGCCCGTGGGCTCGGCGAGGTCGGCCATGGCCTTGACCATGTTGGAAAAACCGGTGACATGCGAGCCGACGTAACTCGGTGTCGCGGCCCCGACCAGGGTCTTGCCCTCCGGCACAGTGCCTTCCTTATGGGCCTTGTCGAAAATCTGGTTGAGATCGTCGCCGATGGTCTCGGACAAGCAGGTGGTGTGCACCGCGATAACCTCAGGGTTATAGACGGTGAAAATATTATTGATTGCCTGCAGCAGGTTAGCCTGGCCGCCGAACACCGACGAACCTTCGGTGAACGAACTGGTGGCGGCGGAAACCGGCTCCTTGTAATGCCGGGTCAGGGCGCTGCGATGGTAGGCGCAGCAGCCCTGGGAGCCATGACTGTGGGGGAGACAGCCATGGATTCCCAGTGCCGCGTACATTGCGCCGATGGGCTGGCAGGTTTTAGCCGGATTGATGGTCACGGCGCTGCGCTCGTTTATTTCTTTGGGTGTATGTCGAAGTAGCATTGTCTTGCCCTCTTGGTTGATGCTTATTCCCACACGTAGGTGGCTGAGAGTTCGGGGCTTTCCTGCCAGGGGGCCTTCATGTAGCTCCAGACCTTGCTGTTGACCAGCCGATCGATTTCCTGGTAGAAATTGATCGCGCCTATGAAGCCGGCATAGGGGCCGCCGGAATCGTAGCTGTGGAGTTGTTTCATGGGGACACCCAGTTTCTGGATGGAATATTTTTCCTTGATTCCGGCGCAAAAGATGTCCGGCTTCATCAGTTCGACCAATTTTTCGGCTTCGTACTGATTGAGGTCGTCGATAATCAGCGCCCCTTTCTCCATATCCGGCATGATGCCGTCGTATTCTTTGAACTTATATCCGGCCTCTTCCAACGCCTCCATTTCTGCCGGCGTCTTACGTGCCCGGTAGCGGGCCTCGTCTTTTTCGACCTCGAGTTCTTCTATATTGCGGCTGTCGGCATCCACCTTGAGAAAAGGAATGACCTCACGTCCTTCATAATCATCGCGATGAGCAAATTCATACCCGGCAGAAACCGTTTTCATGCCCAATTCGGCAAACAGATCCTGGTAATGATGTGCCCGGCTGCCTCCAAGAAAGAGCATGGCGGTCTTGCCCTGGGTGCGCGGCAATGCCTCTATTCGAACTGCCTCCACCGCCGGCATTTCCTCGGCAATTACGGCCTCGACCCGATCGATCAGCTTTTGATCACCGAAGTACTCAGCAATCTTGCGTAACGACTTGGCCGACGATTTGGCCCCGATAAAGTTCACTTTAATCCACGGAATCCCGAACTTGGTTTCCATCATGTCGGCCACATAGTTGATGGAGCGGTGGCACATAACGCAGCTCAGGTCCGCTTTGTGGGCGCTGGCAAACTGGTCGTAGGTCGAGTTGCCGGAAAAAGTGGAGATGGTGGTGATGCCGCATTTTTTCAAAATCCGGTCAATCTCAAAGCCATCACCGCCGATGTTGTACTCGCCCAGCAGGTTGATCTTGTACTCGCCTGCTTTTTCCTCATTATTCTCGCCGACCATGTGGGAAAACACCTGGTTATTGGCCGCGACTGTCTGAAGCCATGAGCGATTTGCCAATCTATGTC
>JBBQCO010000080.1:0-14546 GCA_038318785.1 Desulfobulbales bacterium
GCTATATCCGCGACAGTCTGGGCTGGATCTATTTCCGCCTCGGTAAGATCGAACAGGCCATTAAAGAGCTGGAAACGGCCGCGAGACTTTCTCCCAACGATGCCGCCATCCTCGAGCATCTGGGTGATGTTTACCTGGAAAGTGGCCGGGTGCGGGAAGCCCTGCAGATGTATAAAAAAGCCGTCAAGTTCTCCAATGAGGACGAGCAGGAAAAGAAAAGGATCTTGGAGAAAATTCGGATACTGTACAAGCAGGGGACCCATTGATGCGGACGATAATCATCGTCCGTCTCTGGCTCCCGGTGCTCTGCTGCCTGCTGATTCTCTCCGGCTGTGCCGGCAAGCAGCCGAAAACTTTTCCACTCAGCCCGGTCGAGGAGCAGGAGGCTGGAGCCCTGTGGTCCGGCTTCCTTGCAAGCAAACGACCGCCAGCTCTCGATGCCGACATCCGGCTTGGCTGGGACGTGTTGGGCAGCAAAGGGGGGGTCAGTGCAACTGTGCAGCTGCAGCGGCCCGCTCTGCTTCGCTTTACCGCTAACGACCCTTTGGGTCGATCCCTCATTTTAGCCGTTGCCGACACAATGTCCTTCACCATGGTTGACAACCGGATCGGTCACGTCTACCGGGGCAGGACTGATTCAAAATTTTGGCACTCTTACGTGCCGGAGTCGGTTCGGCCCGAAGCCCTCTTTTGTTTTTTGGGCGGATTTATTCCGGAAGGTGAGGCGCAACAGGTCACGCCGGAGCAGGATGTAAAAAAGAAGGGATTTTGGTACCACTGGCAGGACAAACAATCGATGCGCCATTATGCTTTTCTGGACAGGCGCAACGGAGAGATGCAACAGCGCTTGCTTTTTGATGCACAGGGTGATTCGGTTCTGGAGCTGCACTATACTGACTACCGGAGAGACCCCGCCAGCGGGTTTGTCTGGCCGGGACATCTGCAAATTACCGGCGAGGCAATCACCGGAACGCTCACCGTCCAAGTTGAAAAGATTTATTCTCACACCCCCCAGAGAGCAACAGCCTTTCGTCTGGTGCCGCCTCCTCACTTCACGGTCGAACAGGTGCCTTGAGGATTATTTTTTTACCGTATTGACAATGATGACGAAGAGATTGTCCTCTTTGAAAAAAACCTGCTGCAAGTCATAGCTGCGGTTTGGTTCAAGATCGATCACGACCCGGACCTTTTCTGGTTTCTTGGTTTTCGAGGTGCGGATGATCTTGACGAATTTACCGTCCGTCTTGATCAGTTTTTTGGTCGAATCGATCAGCTTGGTGTTGTTGAAATCGCAAATAACCCGGGGGATACCTTCCTCAACGCCATGTACGGTGGGAGGATGAAAACCGTTGAGCTTGAACATCACCATCTCACCCTTGGATGAGGTGGCGTCGAACTTGACGTATTCAAGCTGTGGGCCCTCTGCGGATTTCGCGGGGACGGCGGTCTTTGCCGTCTCGGTTTTATTCTTACTGTCAGCCGGCGCTGTTTCCGACTTGGCGGTTGCCTGAGGCTCCACAGCCGCCTCGGGCCGCGGTGGTTCCTTGGCAGCAGTCTCCGCTTTTTTCTGCTCACCCTTCTTGCCGGTTGCAGGGACTGCCGCGGTTTCCTTGACTGTTTCTGTCGGTTTGGCATCGCCTGCGGCTTGCAGTGTTTCCGCTTTCTCTGGCGGCTTTGCGTCGACACTCGCTTCCGGCTTTGCCTCAACCGGCAGTGGGGTCAGGGGTTTTTCTGCCGCCTTCTTTTCAGCGGTGACCTCCGTCGCTTTCTTTTGTGGAGCAGGAACTTCTTTCTTTACGGTTTTTTGGCTTTCGGGCTTGACCGACGCGGCTGCCTCAACGGCTGGTGCAGGTTGTTGTTCCGTTCCAGGGAGCGGTTCTTGTTTGGTATGTTCTGTGAGAATGTTGGGAGGCTCGCTTTGCAGTGCCGGGGGCTGCGGCGGTACAATCGTGTCGATCGGTGCCACTTCGCTTGGTGCTTGCGGGGGCTCAACAACTGCAGTCGGTTGGGTTTCGGTCGTTTTCTCGGCAGCTTTCTCGGTGAGCTGCGCTTGCGGCTTGCGTTGGGTGGCCACCTTTTCCGTTCCAGTGAATTGGATGACCAGGGTCGAGGTCTTTTCGTCAAATTTCTGCGTATAGGTTACCCCTTGCAAGGTGGCGACATCAAAGACGACGCGTGTTTTCGGCGATTCGTCGGTATGCATGCCTACCCGCACCCGTTTGACGATCGAACCGTTGGTTGGGGTGATACTTTTGACCTCCAGGCCATAGGTCATGTTGGCAAAATCAAAAATGACCCGGGGTGTTTCATCTTTCAATGTGAATACTTTTGGACTATAGGAGCCGTTGAGTTGCAGTACCACCTGTTCGGTCGTAGGAGAGAGAACGGTATGCTTGACTTTCTGCAACTGCGGGGCATCGTCGGCTGCAGCCAGATCGAAGGTCAACAGTAGGGTGAGCAGGGAGCGCGAGACGAGGGAAATAATATTTTTCTTCATTTTTCTTTCCGGTATTTTGGTGAGAGAACGAGAGTGTGCTTGAGTTTTTTTGTGGACTTTTTTTAGATCTAGCAAAAAACGAGCCGCTCTTTTGAGCCTCTCGGGCCAGGAGCCACTTTCCGTCCGCTGGCCCCCAAGCCGGGCGATCCGTTTTTTGTATTACGGCTATTAGATAAAGAATTTAAGATTGTTACAACTGATATTCCCTTTTTCTCCTATTTTAAACGGCGGTCATTCTTTTTGCTATGGTTATACCAACCCCCCTCGATATTGGCCGGATTCTCCCCTTGGTGCGCAAGCCGGGTCAATATGTCGGCGGCGAACTGCATGCGGTCAGCAGCCGGTTCGACGCGGATGATCTGAACATTTGTCTGATTTTTCCTGACCTTTACGAAATCGGCATGTCCCACCAGGGCTTGCAGATTCTCTATCATATCCTCAACAGCCGGGATCGGATGGTGGCTCATCGCGCGTACGTACCGGATGTCGATATGGAACAGGAGTTGCGCGCCCAGGGCTTGCCGCTTTTTTCCCTGGAGGCCAAGGTCAGTCTGGCCGCCTATGATATCCTCGGCATCACCTTGCCGTATGAACTCTGCTACACCAACATTCTCACCGTGCTTGATCTGGCGGGTCTGCCTCTGCGGGCCGAAGCGCGCACGGAGACCCATCCTCTCGTGCTGGGTGGTGGGTCCTGCTCGCTTAATCCTGAACCGGTGGCTGAATTTTTTGATGCCATTGTCCTTGGTGACGGCGAGGAGATTATTGTTGAAATTGCTGACCTGGTCTTGCAGGCCAAGGATGAGCAGTGGGTGCGGGCGACAGTTCTTGAACGGTTGGCCCAGATTTCGGGAATTTATGTCCCTTCGCGTTTCCAGCCAGTTTACGAGCACGGTCGGCTCACCGCCATCGATGCCCTGTCACCTGCGTACCAATCGGTCCGAAAGAGGGTGCTGCCGGAGCTGCCTGCTGCCCCCTATCTGTATCATCCCCTAGTGCCGGTGGTCGCGCCGGTGCATGATCGGCTCGGAGTTGAAATTGCTAGGGGCTGCACCCGGGGCTGCCGCTTCTGTCAGGCTGGGATAACCTACCGTCCCGTCCGGGAGCGGACCCTGGATGAGATCATGGAGCTGGCCAATCAGGGTATCGCCCACTCCGGCTTCGAGGAACTGGCCCTGCTTTCGCTCTCCACCGGTGATTTTTCCTGTCTGGGCGAGTTGATGGCAACTCTCATGGATCGCTTTGCCGATGACTTTGTCTCTGTTTCCATGCCGTCCATGAGGGTCGGAACTTTGACACCGGAAATTATGGAGCAGATCAAGCGTGTCAGAAAAACCGGCTTTACCATCGCCCCGGAGGCCGGGACTGACCGGTTGCGGCAGGTCATCAATAAGGGCATCACCGAGGAAGACCTGCTCGACACCTGCCGCGATGCTTTTTCCTTGGGCTGGAAGTTGATTAAGCTCTATTTCATGGTGGGCTTGCCGACTGAAACTGAAGCGGATGTCGAGGCGATTGTCGATTTGGCGAAGAAGGCCCGTAATCGGGGAGGGCAGGGCAAGGGGCGGCCGGTGCAGGTTAACCTCGGCGTGGCAACATTCATTCCCAAACCGCATACCCCTTTTCAATGGGAGCCGCAAATCAGCCTGGAGGAATCCAAACGACGGATCAACCGGTTGAAGCAGATGCTTCCCCGTCAGGGATTTAAGATCAAATGGCACGATCCGGAACAGTCGCTGCTTGAGGGTGTATTTTCCCGAGGAGACCGCAGGTTGTCGCGCTTGCTCGAAACAGCGTGGAGTAACGGCGCCCGGCTGGACAGTTGGTCCGAACATTTTAACCTCGAGCAATGGCGACGGGCGGCTGCCGAATGCGACCTCAACCTGGAAGACTATCTGCGCTGGCGGGAGGTGAGTGAAGTCCTGCCTTGGGAGCACCTGCACAGCGGCGTTGATCGTTCCTTCCTGGAAGCTGAATACGTCAAGGCCCTGCAGCAGGAATACACCCCGGACTGCCGCAATCACGGCTGCCAGGGCTGCGGTCTCTGTGATTTCAAGACCATTCGGCCGGTGGTCCATGAGCGGCCCGCTGCACCGCAGGCGGTGCGACCGGTGGCATCGTTGAAACCGGAAACGAAGCAGTCGCAGCCGGGATATACATACCGTGTCCAGTATTCGCGTTTAGGCGATAGCCGCTTTTATGGCCACCTCGAACTGCTGCAGCTGGTGTTCCGCGTTTTGCAGCGAACCGGTCTGCCGCTGCTGTTCTCCAGTGGCTTTAATCCAACCCCTCGGGTTTCTTTCAGTCAGGCCCTGCCGGTTGGTGTCGAGAGTCTGGCGGAATCCTTGACCATGGACCTGGCGCGGCCCTTGGCTTCAGTCGAAGAAGCCGTTGTCTTGCTTAACAGCCAGATGCCTCCAAGTATACGGGTGACCGGTATCACACTCTCGTCGCGTTCTGTGGCCATGAGTAGTGCCCTCTGCTATGAAATTCAATCCCCATCGTACCCGGAGGATGTGCAGCAGAACATAACCGATTTTCTTGCGCGGGAATCCTTTGTCATTGATCGCTTTCGTAAGAATCGCCACAAGGATTTGGATTTGCGGCCCTTGGTCACCGCTATGGAGTTTGATGGCAAGCTGTTGCGGCTGGAGTTGCTCAGTCATCAGGGGCAGCCGGGGGCCAATCCCCGGGAAATTTTGCAGAAGGTCCTTGGTTTTGGGGAGCGCGAGTCCCTGCTGGTCCGGATAATGAAGACCGGCGTCAAGGAAATGGTGTCCCCATCTTGATAATTTTACACGATTACTGTAGATAATGCCGATCAATGCTTGTTCGGTGGCGGTTCGATTCCGGAAAGCTCAGGTCCTAACGATTGCAAGGAGTGCCGGCGTTTGCCCAGAGAAACGCGGTCGCTCCTTTAACCATTTGCCAATAAAGGAGAAATCATGAAGAAGATCGTTCTGCGCGAAGATCAGATGCCGACAAGCTGGTACAATGTAGTTCCTGATATCCCAGGTGGACTACTGCCACCGCTCGATCCGGAGACCCTCCAGCCCATGGGACCGGAAAAGCTGGCCGCTGTATTTCCCATGGCCTTGCTTGAACAGGAGATGAGCCAGGAAAGGTTTATCGAGATCCCGCAGGAAGTGATGGAAGTCTACAAGATCTGGCGGCCTTCTCCTCTGGTGCGGGCCAATAAGCTCGAAGAGGCCCTCGGCACCAAGGCAAAGATCTTTTTCAAGAATGAAGGCGTGAGCCCGGTGGGCAGTCATAAGCCCAACTCCGCCGTACCCCAGGCCTATTACAACAAGCGGGAAGGGGTCAAGCGGCTGACTACCGAAACCGGCGCTGGGCAGTGGGGTTCGGCCTTGGCCCTCGCCACCTCGAAGTTCGGCCTGGAATGTAAAGTCTATATGGTTCGAGTCTCCTACGACCAAAAGCCCTACCGCAAGTTCATCATGCAAGCATACGGCGGTTCGGTGGTGGCCAGCCCGAGCATGGACACCAAGACCGGCCGCGAGATCCTCGCCCGTGACCCCAACACCCCCGGCGCCCTCGGCATGGCGATTTCCGAAGCCTTGGAGGATGCATCCAGCCGTGACGACACTAACTACGCTTTGGGTTCGGTGCTCAACCATGTGGTCTTGCACCAGTCGATCATCGGGCTGGAGGCCAAAAAGCAGATGGAGATTGCCGGTGAATATCCCGATGTGGTCATCGGTTGCTGCGGCGGTGGTTCCAATTTTGCCGGACTGATGGCCCCCTTTGTCCCCGACTATCTTGATGGCAAAAAAATAGAATTTATCGGCTATGAACCCGCCTCCTGCCCCTCAATGACCGGCGGCAAACTTGCCTACGATTGCGGTGATGTGGCCATGATGACTCCGCTGCTCTATATGTACACCCTCGGTCATGATTTCGTCCCACCCGGTATTCATGCCGGTGGGCTACGGTATCACGGTATGGCGCCGATTATCTCGGCCTTTGTCCGTGAAGGTATTGTTACCCCAAAAGCTGTGCACCAGATGGAGTGTTTCGAGGCCGGTATCCTCTTTGCGAGAACCGAAGGCATAATTCCCGCCCCGGAAACCACCCACGCTATTCGTGGGGCGATCATTGAGGCCATGAAAGATCCCAAGGAACCGAAGACCATTCTTTTTAATTTCTCCGGCACTGGTCTGATCGACATGCCCTCCTATGACAACTATCTGAGCGGCAAACTCAGCGATTACGCCTATCCGCAGGAACAGATAGATGCCGCGCTTGCCCGCCTGCCCAAGGTTGGTTGAGATCCCAGCGGCAAGGGCAGGGATGATCAGGAGGATGCGCCCCATCCTCCTCTGGTCACTTGTGCTCTTGCCGGTGCTGTTTTCTGCTGAACGGCGGGTTGGTCATGCTGCAACCTGCCGAACCATCGCCGATCTGGCTGCGCAGGGCGCCTACGGGGTTGCCGATGCCAGCGGCCGGATCGTCGATTCCTGCAATTCCGACCGGGCCTTGGTGCCGGCCAGTGTGCTCAAGATTGCCACTGTCTCGGCGGCCCTGACCATTCTTGGACCGGATTACCGCTTTCTCACCGAATTCTATCTCGACGGCCACGACAACCTTTACGTCAAGGGGTTTGGTGACCCCACCCTGTTTTCCGAAGAAGTCAGCAGTATTGTCGAGCAGTTACGGCACAAGGGATTGCGGCGGGTGCAGACGCTCTATGTCGACACTTCGACCTTTGCCCTGACCATGCAGGTGCCCGGTCAGGAAGACAGCGACAACGCCTATGATGCTCCGGTCGGTCCGTTGTCGGTCAATTTTAATTCCGTGCCGATAAATAAAGACGCAACCGGCAGGATTGTCTCCGGCGAGCCTCTGACCCCAACCCTGCCAATCATGCAGGAACTTGGGCGACAACGGCCGCCTGGCCGCTATCGGGTTAACATCTGTGCTCAAGGGTGCAATGCCGAGAGTCGCATGGCCCAATACGCCGGTGAGCTTTTTCGAGCCCTGTTGCAACAGAGCGGGGTGCCGGTGGCGGCTCTTGGCGGGATCCGTCCGGTACCTGGCCAGGGCGCGACCCTTCTCTACGCTCACCGTAGTGCCCAGACACTCACCTCGATCAGTCGTGCCCTTCTCCACTATTCGTCTAATTTCATGGCCAATCTGGTTTTTTTGACCTGCGGCACCCAACAGTTTGGCTTTCCGGCCACCTGGAAGAAGGCTGAGCAGGCGGTGCACCAGGAACTGGTGCGGCAACTGGGCAGCACCGCAGCCGATGCCATCGTTCAGGTGGAAGGGGCTGGACTGTCACGTGACAACCGGGTCACCGTTCGGGCCATGCTCGAGTTGCTGACCCACTTTCGGCCTCAAGCCGAACTCCTGAAAAAGGAACGCGGTGTGACCATTAAAACTGGTACGCTCACCGGTGTCTATAATCTGGCCGGTTATCTCCCCGACGGCCAGGCTTTTGTTATCCTTCTCAATCAACAGGTCAATCAGCGGGCAGCCGTGCTTGATCGACTCAAGCGGCAGTTCGTTTCCCGAACTCACTCGCCCGGTCAGCAAACTGTCAGTGTCAAATCCGGCCTAAGGCCGGAAAAATGACCGTCCGAACGCAGAGTCAATAGACAATGCCGACTTCGATCTTATAGTCCTCTGCACCAGGGATTTCCTTCCAGCAACCATTCTTTTTGTGAATCAGCCCATTATGGAGTACTACCAAATTCTCGGCGTCGCCAAGACTGCCACCGCCGATGAGATCAAAAAAGCCTACCGCAAATTGGCCCTCAAATATCATCCGGACAAGAACCCGGACAATAAAGAGGCCGAGGAAAAATTCAAGGAGATCAGCGAGGCCTACGCCGTGCTCTCGGATGCGGAAAAAAGGCAGCAATACGACACCTTCGGTTCGGCCGGCTTCCGCCAGCGCTATTCCCAGGAGGACATCTTCCGCAATTTCGATCTCAACGATATCCTCCGCCAGTTCGGTTTCGGCGGGAGTGCACGCGGTAACGGTGGCTTTCACACTAGCGGTTTTCGGTCCACCGGCGGCGGTTCACCCTTTGACAATATTTTTGGTCAGGCCGGGATGCGTGGTGGCGGCGGCTGCGGCGGCTGTGGACCGCAACCGGTTAAGGGCAACGATCTCACCTACGAGATGACTGTCTCCCTTGAGGATGTGCTGCACGGGGCGGAAAAGACCATCAGCCTGCGGCAGAACGGACAGACGCAGAATGTCTCGGTTAAAATCCCCAAGGGCATCGAGGATGGCAAGCGGTTGCGGTTGTCGGGAAAGGGCGGGGTGTCCTCATCAGGCGGCCCAACCGGGGATTTGTACCTGAAGGTGCAGGTGGCTGAGCATCCGGTCTTTCAGCGGGTGGAAGACGATCTGATGGTCGAGCATCGCATTCCTTTCAGCGAGGCCTGTCTCGGGACAACCCTGGAAGTGGCCACCTTGGGCGGCAAAAAATTCAACGTCAAGGTGCCGGCCGGGGTGCAGCAGGAGGCCAAGCTCCGTATCAAGGGACACGGCTTGCCCGCAGGTCCCATTGGTCACCGTGGCGATATGCTGGTCAAGATCGCGATCCGGATCCCCAAGGCTTTGACGCCGGAGCAGGAGGAGGCGGTCAAAGCCTTGACGGTGGTCGGGCTGTGAAAGAAGGTCTTTGGGCGTTTTTTCTGTAACCAATTGAATGCACACGAGAAACATCGTGCTTCTCGTGTGCGGTTTATTCGACGATCAGCACCCTTCCAGTTTTTTCTTTTCTTTGCCGCCGCTGTTCTGAGCAGCTGGCTGCGTGTCACGAGCCGTATCTTTCAGAGCTTGGGCGGCGCCTGTTTCTGATTGGGCTGCCTTGCGGGCTTCCTCCAGCGGTTTTTGCACGGCTTGTGCGGCGTCCTTGCCCATCTGCTCCTGCGCGGTCACTGTTTTTTTCTCCTCCTTTTTCCCCTGATCTCCCGAACATCCCCAAAGCGTCATGGAGCAAAGAACCATGCTTGCGAAGGCGTAGGCTATTTTTTGTGTAGTGCGCATCTGTGCATCTCCTGTGGTTAATAGAGTTCTTTGATTGAATCACCCAAGCGTTTGATTCCCTCGACGATAGTCGGCTCATCCGAGCAGGAAAAGTTGAGGCGCAGGGTGTTGCTGTCTTTGCGGTCGACATAAAAAGGCGTCCCCGGAACAAAGGCCACTTTTTTCTTGATGGCTGCTTCAAAAAGCGCCATCGACGACATTCCCTCGGGCAAGGTCACCCAGAGAAACATCCCTCCCGCCGGATTAGTGTACTGCACATCAGGCGGGAAAAAATCCTTGATCGCGCCGATCATCGCTTCCTTTTGCTTGCCGTACTGATGGATGATGGTCGCGATGTGCGCGTCGAGATCGTTGTCGCAGAGGTAGCGGTAGAGGATGCGCTGGGCCAGAGAGTCGGTGTGCAGGTCTGCGGCCTGTTTGGCGATGATGAGTTTGTCCATGATTGGAGGCGGTGCCACCAGCCAGCCAAGGCGCAGGGCCGGGGCCACGGTTTTGGAGAAAGAGCCGAGCAGGACCGTGTTCGCCGGCAGGATGCGCTTGAACGAGACTTTTCGGGTTCCCGAAAAGCGGAGATCCCCGTAGGGGTCGTCCTGGATGATCAGGCAGGAGCTGCCGCGCACCAAATCAGCCACCGCCCGCCGGTTCTCGTCGCTGTAGCTGATGCCGCTGGGATTCTGAAAGTTGGTCACTGTGTAGAGCAGCTTCGGCTGCCGATCACCAAGGACCTGAGCGAGCGCGGCGATGTCCATGCCGCCCTCGCTGACAGTGACAGGGTGGAAGCGGGGCCGGTACATGGCAAAGGCCTGGATGGCCCCAAGATAGCCGGGCTCCTCGATGATTAGGTCGTTTCCCTCGTTGAGAAAGGTCTTGCCCAGTAAATCCAGCCCCTGCTGCGAGCCGGTGGTAATCAGGATGTCGTCCACCGGGATCTCCAGCCCCTCCTGCTGCCGGTACCTGTCGGCGATGAACTGGCGCAAACCCAGATAGCCTTCGGAGTTGGCGTACTGGAGAATCTCGTCGCCTGCCTCTTCGAAAACGTCATGGGCGGCCTTCTGCAGGGCCTTGACCGGGAAGAAGAGCCGATTGGGGAGGCCGCCGGCAAAGGAGATGATCGAGGGATCGATGGTGACCTTGAGAATTTCGCGGATAAAGGACTTGGGGACATCGGTGATTCGGTCGGAGAAGGCGTTTTCCATGGGATGGCCTCACGGCTCGGATAAACCGGGCAGTACAGGTTGAACGGTTGGATGAGGAAAGGACGGTTACCCTAAGGTAGCCCGGTTTGACCTTTCAAACAAAAGATTCGCGTTTGCGATAAACGGTGGCCTGGCTCTTGGCGACCAACTGCCGGCTGTTCTGTTCGGTGACCACAATATCGTAGAGCGCCGTGGCCCCTCCCAAGTGGATCTCCTTCGCTTCCGCAACCAGATGATCGCCAACACCTGTGGGCCGAAGAAAACTAACGGCCACGTTGAGGGCCAGCGCTGTCTGGCCGTGGGAATTACTCGCGGCGGCGAAGGCGATATCGCCGAGGCTGAACACGAGCCCGCCGTGGGTCATGCCGTGAAAATTGAGCATCGATTCGGTCACTACCAGCGAAACCCGGCTGTATCCCGGTTCGATGGTTTCGATGGTGGCGCCAAGCCAGTTGGCAAAAGAATCCTTGCGGATATGGGCGGCGATGTCGGGGCTGGTCATGGTGGGTGGATATCCTGTTTTAGTGCTCAACGATCCAAGGTGACGCGGCAATGAAAAAAACAAGGGGCGCAATAAGGCGCCGACCCTTTTGAGGCTGGCTTGCTGGTGAAACGCCAACCTGCAGTGGGCTTCACGACAGGAGAGCACACCTGCCACTGAGCTTTGTCGAGGGTCCCGGGAAGGCTGACAGCAAGCGGTCAGGGGCAGTAACTGGTTAATCTATATTTTGTATTGTAAGCAATAACAGGGTGTTGAACTGTTGGTTTGAGTTAGTTTTCTGCGGCTTCGATTGATTTTTTAAATCGCTCGGTACTAAAACGCAGTTGGCAGCCAGGGCAACAGTTGCCCGGCTTTTTGAACCAGCTTGTAGTGTTGTTGATTTTTATGCCGCATTTGGGACAGGTAACTTGAATCGCTTTGTCTTCCATCATAATTCTCCTTGGAATAAATGTGAATTTTATACCAGTGAGTTGAACGCCTGTATGAGGAGTGAAGGCAATAACTCGTGAATCAAAATAATCGGAGCGATGAGGTCATTTTTGCAGTATCGACAGCCACATTTTATCAGTTTTGATGGCTAACGTTTACAATGCCCCGCCTCAGCCCCGGGCAAGCAAGCCGGCGATGAAAGGCCCCACAGCCTCGGGTCCCTGGGCATCGACCAGCTTGATGGTGGCGGTGCCGATCACCGCCATGTCGGCCTTGCCGGTGAGCAGAGCCACATCTTCGCGGTTGCTAATGCCAAAGCCGACCGCCAGTGGGAGCCCCGTGGCCTCGCGGCAACGGGCTAAATACTGATCAAGTGTGTGGTCAAAGGCGGTTTGTTTGCCGGTGACGCCACGGCGGGCGACGCAGTAGACAAAACCGGCACTCTGGGCTGCCACCGCCCGCATCCGCTCATCGGTGGAGGTGGGGGTGAAAAACTGCACCGGCGCCAGTCCCAGTTCTTTGCTGGTGGCCAGGTAGCTCTGTCCTTCCTCGGGTGGCAGATCGGGGACAATCGTGCCGCAAAAACCAATATCCTTGGTCCGGCGAAGAAAAGCCTCCTCGCCGTATTTGAAGACGATGTTGTAATAGGTCATAAATAAAAAACGGACCTGAGGGAATGCCGCCGCCATCTCTTGGCCAAAGCTAAAGCACTCCTCGACGCTGATGCCACTCTCCAGGCTCTGTTGATTGGCCTTGAGGATGACCGGGCCGTCGGCGATGGGCTCGGAAAAGGGGATCTGCAACTCGATGCAGTCCACCCCATTGGTTGCCATCTGCCGGATGACCTCCCGGTTGACCGCCAGCGAAGGATAGCCCAGAACCAGATGGGTCATCAGCAGGATGGGTTTGGTTTCTAGCCGGATTTTCAGTTCTTTTTCCAGATCCATGAACGTGTTGCCCCTCGATAAAAAACGGTTCGCGCCAACGGCGGACCGGTCATTTTTTTCTATACGCGTCCGCCCGTTTGACGATGAACTCCTTCCAGGAGGGATCGTCAAAGGCATGGGCAATGGTGAAGATATCTTTGTCGCCCCGGCCGGACATGTTGATGATGATCGCCTGATCCCTGGTCATGGTCGGCGCTTCCTTGAACGCCTGAACAAAGGCGTGCGCGGATTCCATAGCCGGGATGAGGCCCTCGATGCGCATGGCCAGACTCAAGGCCTCGATGACCTCGCGGTCGGTGGCGGATGCAAAACGGACCCGGCCTTGTTCACCCAGATCGGCAAGGATCGGCGAGACGCCGACGTAATCGAGGCCCGCAGCAATGGAATGGGTGTCGAGCATCTGCCCCTCGGGGTTCTGGAGGAATTTGGTTTTATACCCCTGGGCTACACCGGCGGTTGCGCCGCTGCCCTCGACCATGCGGGAGGCGTGTTTGCCGGTGGCGATGCCCTCGCCGCCTGCCTCAACGCCGATCAGTTCCACCTGCGGCTCATCGAGAAAACCCTGGAAGATGCCCATGGCATTGGAACCGCCGCCGACGCAGGCATAGACCCGGTCCGGCATGCGGCCGTGCTGCTTGAGGATCTGTTTTTTTGCCTCAATGCCGATGATCGACTGGAACCAGGCCACCATCTCCGGAAAGGGATGTGGACCGCAGACTGTGCCGATGACGTAATGGGTGTCGTTCATGGAGGTGACCCAGTCGCGGAAGGCCTCATTCATGGCATCCTTAAGCGTGCGGGAGCCATCGGTGACAGGCACGACCGTGGCCCCGAGCTTCTCCATCCAGAAGACATTGGGACGTTGGCGGGCGACATCCTCCTCGCCCATATAGATGGTGCAGGCAAAGCCAAAACGGGCGGCCATGGTGGCGGTGGCCACGCCATGCTGGCCGGCGCCGGTCTCAGCGATCACCCGTTTTTTACCCATTCGTTTAACTAACAATCCCTGGCCCATGACGTTATTGGCCTTGTGGGCGCCAGTGTGGTTGAGATCCTCGCGCTTGATGTATATCTTGGCGCCACCCAGATGACGGGTCAGGTTCTCCGCATAGGTCAGCGGCGTGGGCCGGCAGGAATAGTTACCCATGAGATCGACATACTCCTGCCAGAATGCGGCGTCCGCGCGGGCAGCCTCATAGGCACGGTTTAGGTCGGCAAAAGTTGCATAAAGAACTTCCGGGATGAAAGCCCCGCCCCACTGTCCGAAATATCCTTTGTTCATCTCTGTTTTGTCCGTTGAGTGATCGTTCATACCTTGAATTATCCTGGCGCAAGGCGACGGCAGCCTCGCTTTCCTTTAAGAAAACAACCCGCATATTGTAGCACGTCGGCGGCCATTCTTCAGTTCTTTTCTTGAAATGCGATCGGAAAAGCCGTGTTAAACCAGTTGCCGGCGACAGGCTTCGGCAAAATCCTCGGGATAATGCCCCAGGATAAACCGACCCTGGGCTTCGCTGAAGGCGCCCATTGACCAAGGCAATTTAGGGAGAAAGGCATACAGAAGCCGCTGACCGTTGACCACGCCGATGCGTTTGGAGTATTCGATCGAGGTGACCATTGTGGCCCCCAATCCGGCCAACACCTGCTGCGCCTTGAGAATGCCCGTGTCGAGCGACTGCCGCACCGCTGTATCCGCCTCGAGCACGTTGCCCACCGACCCGGTGTCGCTGTCGGCGGTGACCATCAGTTGGACTTCCCACTGGGAGACCTGGGCTTTGGGGACAAAGAGCAGGACGTTGGCATCCCGCCAGATGACCAGCGACCGCTCGCCCGCTCCGCCGTCGGTCCGGGTGTTGTTGGCAATGGCCCGCAGGTAATCGGCAAAGAAGTCGGAATCGTACTCGAGCCGGTAGCGCTCAAGCACATCAGCCACCAGGTCGCCGCAGCAATA
>JBBQCO010000081.1:0-14479 GCA_038318785.1 Desulfobulbales bacterium
ATCCGCAACGTGGTGCTCACCGCCGCCGGTTGCGGCCCGCCGGATCAACCGATCAGCAGGCACCACCTGGTATCCGCCCTGCAGCGCGAATATCAGAAACTGGGCCGTAATCTGCCCGCGCAACTGGAGCAACTGGCGAGGTAACCTATGGCAAACCTGTCACCCGGCCTCAGCAAGAAAAAAGCCCGCCGCACCACCGCGCCCGCCAAACCGGATGAGGAAAAAAAAACCCGCAAGCCCGTATACCTACGCCGCAAGATGGCGGTCAGCCAGCCCCACGACAAAGAGGAACAGGAAGCCGATCAAGTGGCACGAGAAGTCAGTCGTGCGCCAAAAGAGCCGGAACCCGGGCCAAAAGAAGACAAGGAAATGATCTCCAGCAAACCGGTGCCCAGTGCGCAGCGCTTGCTGCGGCGGATCAATCGTGCTGTGGCCCGGCAAGCGGAAGAAGAGGAAGAAGCGCAACCCAAACTGCACCGTGCCCAAAAAACGGAAAAGGAGCAACAAGCCGCTACCGTTCGCCGCTCCGTGGAAACCGAAGAGCCCAAAGAAGAACAGGCGGTACGGAAGCGACTACGCCGAAAGGCGGAAGAGGAAAAACCACCCGTGGCCCGGCGGATTTTCCGCAAATCAGAACCCGCCAAACCGGAAGATGAAAACACTCTGCAGAAACGAGTTTTGAGGATTGCTGCCCCTGAACAGGAAGAGCAGCCTGATACCGGGTCCACCGGCGAATCCGTTGGTACCAGTGTCGAAACGAGCATCGAAGAACGTATTGATAACAGCCGTGGCCATGGGGCGCCGCTTCCAGAAACAGTACTTCACGAAATGGAAAAGCAATTGGGGCACGATTTCTCAGGCGTCACCATCCACAACGATCCCGAAGCAGCAGAGTTGTGCAAGGAATTGAATGCCCGAGCGTTTACCGTCGGCAACGACATCTATTTTTCTCCTGGTGAATTGGCTCCGGAAACTGAAAACGGGCGTGAACTGCTGGTTCACGAACTGACCCATGTGATGCAACAAAGCGGAGGCATTCAGCAAAAAAACAAGATTGCTCGGCAGGTAACTGGTGGTGGCGGAGCAGCCACGGAATTCGAAGCTACAGAACCACTGGAGATACCTCCTATTAAATCTCGCCACGGAGCCCGCTATCAAGCCATGGCTCGCGCCGGAAGTTTACGACGTGCGGCAGGGAGTATCAGCGCCAATCGCGAAACGGCTCAACGTTCGACGTGGTTGGAAACCATACGTCCAGATATTAGTCGAATTCACCCGGATCAACGCCCCAGCACTGCGACTGGGTTTCGGCTTCGCCTCAATGTCAGGGGTGGAAATCGCGTTGTAGAAGCACCTGACGAATCTGTATTCCTCGATTTGTTAAAAATCCCTACCTGGGACAACACCGGTGCTCCTGCCGTTTACCAAGTGGACCACATTGTAGAGCATCAACTAGGCGGACCTGATGCTTTTGATAATATGGAACTGCTCAATTCTGCCCATAACGGAAGCGTTGGCTCCTCGTTCCGCTATGAAATCAGGGATGCTGTTCGCCGCACCATTGACCTACGTCCTGCTAACCACCCAAGTTTTACGGGCTTGCCGGGAGCACCCGGTACCAAACCCACACCCAGCGATATACTCAACAGCAAAATCGTCAAGTTCACCCGAGTCGCTGCAACCGGTGGCCATGAACGACGCAGAGCCGAAGGGGACAGTACCTTCTGGAGCCGGACCGACATCCAGAATCTGTCACATGTCTTGAGCTTGCTCGATGCTTCAATGCGCGATCGCCAAGGCAACGCCTCCATGCTGTCGGTGCTGTCGCCCACGGGGGGCTTGGTAATTGCCAAAATTCCACACGGTGCCAATGCATCTTCCTTTTCGATACCACGTGCTACACAAACCGCTTTATCAGGATTCAGGATGGTCAACATCCAGTTGGACAGTGGGTACAACACCGCCTCCGCTGGAGTCCGGGTTGGTGGTTTGAATGCCGCTCTGGATCTGGGCACAGCAGTTTCGGTTGAAAACGAAACTGGGCCCTTCTCCATTGATCTGCTTAAGGCTGCTGATGCTGACTTTGCTGTCCGTATCAGCAGCGACGCTCTGGCAAATTTGCCGCCTACAGTCAATTTAGCTGGAGCAAGTCCGGTTGACCTGAGCAATTTTGGAATCGGCAACGGTCTTTTTGCCACCGCCATGCTAAGGCCGACCCATCCTCTGTTGTCAGGCCTGCAATTACCCGGACGCATTGACAACGGGCGTCTGGGAATCTTTTATACACTTGATGCCACCTCCGCCGCTCAGCGCTTACCCATTCCAGACGTAATAATCACGGATGCCTCTGTCACTCTGGGGTTCGATGGAGAACGCCTCCTGGTAGGAGGCGGGCTTGAATTTACAGTTCGCAATTTCGGTGAAGGTTCACTCTCTGCTGAACTCGACAGTGAGGGGAATTTTGGACTCGCCGGCCGATTTAATGCTGACACCCGCCTGTTCGATCAAGCCGAATTGCAAATGTGGTATCGCAACAATACTGGGTTTGGTGTCAGTGGTACTCTTGCAATCACCAGTCCCGATAAAATTAAAGGTATTCGTAGCGCCTCGATCTCCGCAAGTTACAGTAACCGCAATTTCAGTGCGGTTGGAAACGTCGAACCCAATATCCCCGGCATCCAGCAAGCGGGCCTCACCGTGGCCTATTCTGAAGCCGAGGGCCTCACCATCGGCGGCAATCTGCAACTGACCGCCAATCCGGCCATTCGTTCCGGTTCGATTGACGTCACCGTCAACAAACGCGGCGATGATTGGAAAGTGCGTGCCACCGGTACTGCGCAACCCGCGATTCCAGGTATCGATTCCCAACTCACCGTCACCTACGACGACGGTGCGTTCACTGCCGAATTCTCCGGCGCATTCCGTCGTGGTATGTTGTCCGGCACAGTCACCGTTGGCGCCAGCAATCGTGCGGTAGGCGAAGACGGCCGGCCCAGTGGCGAACCGATGCCTCACGGTGCGCTCAATATCTGCGGCAGCGGCTCAGCCACTCTTCAGATTGCACCTTGGCTGCAGGGCACCGCCGGCATCCGCTTCGATCCCAACGGCGAGGTTACCGTCTCCGGCGAGATCGGCATTCCCAGCAATGTGGAAATTTTTGCCCGTCGGGAAATCAACAAAACCCTGCTCAACGTCAGCACCGATATTCCTATTATTCCAGGAATCATCGCGGAAATCGGCGGCAGCCTGACCGCAACGGCAGGTATCGGCCCCGGTGTAATCGATGAACTCCGTCTGGGCATCACCTACAATCCCTCCCACGAAGAGAACACCCACGTCACCGGCAGTGCCCATCTGCGGGTGCCCGCCGACACAGGATTAAGGCTGGCAGTGCGCGCCGGCATCGGCCTGGGCATACCCGGTGTCAGCGTTACCGGTGGTTTGGAAATCGGAGGCACGCTAGGCATACAAGGCGCCGCTGAAGCGGGCGTCAATATCGATTGGACCCCGACTACCGGCCTCGATCTTACCGCCACGCTTTCTGTTCACGCTCAACCGGCGTTCACTTTCGATATTTCCGGTTATGTGCGCGCCAAGGCGCTGTTCTGGGAAGTGTACAGCAACCGTTGGACCTTTGCCTCATACACCTTTGGCTCCGACTACCGCTTCGGCATCAGTCTACCCGTTCACTACCACGAAGGTCAGCCGTTTGATATCTCCCTCGATGATGTCCAATTCGAGGTACCGGATATCTCACCAAGCGATATCCTCCGTGGTCTTATCAACAGGATTACCTAATGACGACAATCGAAACCCTGCTTAAAGAAGGCATCCACGCACACCAAACGGGCAATCTGGCGGAAGCTGCCCGGCTGTATCAGGCCGCGCTCGAACTGGATGCCGACAACGCCAGCGCTCATAACAATCTGGGCTTTGTACTGGGCCAGCAGCAGCAATGGCCGGAAGCGCTGACCCATTTACGCACGGCGATACGGTTAAATCCGAACCTGTCGATGGCGCACTCCAATCTGGGCCAGGTCATGGTAGCAACCGGACAGGTCGAAGAAGGCATTGTACATCTCGAAGCAGCGGTCTCCTGCGATCCTGACAATCCCACAGCCTGGGATAATCTGGCACGAATGCGCCTGTTGCTGGGAAATCTTGAGGGCGGTGAATATGCAGCCAGCCGCGCCCTCAAACTGGCACCCAACAGTCCGCATCTGCTTACCCTAATTGGCACGGCGGTAGCGGCGCAAAAACGGTTTGCCGAAGCTATCCACTCTTTCCAGCAGGCCATCGCTGTGGATACCAACTTCAGCGAGGCCTGGGTACAATTAGGGATCACCCGTTTTTTGCGGAACGATCTGGGCAGCGCCCAGGAAGCACTGGAAATCGCCTCCTCGCTGCATCCAAATGATACCAATGCGTTGCGTCATCTGGCACTGGTGCGTTTGAGCCTGGGGCATCGCGAAGACGCCATCGCCTCTTTTGAACGGGTACTGGCCCTGCAACCGGATGACGAGACCTCGCGACTCGATCTGGCGGTGCTCTATTTATCAGCACAACAGCCGAATGTCGCTTTGACGCATCTGACATTGATCAACGGACCGTCGGCAGAATCCAGCAAATTTATTTTTTATCATGGATTGGCATTACAGCAGAACGGCCAAGCGGAGCAAGGCAACAGTTTGTTACGGCAGCTGGCCGAACAGCACGATAACGAATACTGCGGAAAAGCTCGGCAATTGTTGCGGACACCCTGATGAATTGAAAGAATGCAACCGTGCACTTTACGATTGCACGACAACAACGAGGTGACTATAGTGCTGAATTAAGAGCACTACTGCGGTGTTAACAGCCTTCGGGCTCGTTGACGGTGGGAACAAATAAGCGGTAACGCGTGTCCCAGGTCTGATTGAGTGCAGTGAATGAGGCGTATACCACGCACGTTAAGCTGGAAAGCGTCGACTACAGTTCGTGATTCCGAGGTCCCAGAGAGTCTGGCTCGTTCTTTCACATATGTTCTGTTGAGATCAAAGTACAGTTTGTGCGGCCTCTGGTAAAATTCCGGCTCCTGAAGAATACAGGCTCTAAGCCTAACCCGTTAACGGCATCGGCGGTAGGCTGGTGGGAATGTGAACGCACCCTTCATAGGATGTTAGTAGCACCCACCGGCGCGCTCGACCTACCTCCTCCCCGCATTTCCCCACATGTTTCTATCCCAATAACCCTTTATCTGTCAGCCTGATCCTGCAACTGCTTGCCAATACTGAACAGGTATCAGCGATATTGCCCTGCAGTTCCTTCTTTCCTGAGATTTCATATCACCTGGTCTCTTGCCGGCAGATTATGACGTGAGCACCGGTTCCCTCTCCAACTTCTCGACGATCCACACCGAAGGAAACGGTAGTCCGCATATACGTCATGCCGGAAACTCGAATGAATTCTTGAAATTTTTGGCCCTCAATAACCACCTGCTCAAACCAAGTAGTTGTTTATGGGTTATCTTTACTTCCTCAATGAAAATTGGTTATCTGGAGCCTCCTGCAGTTGCAGCCATCGCACATACAAAGCGACGCCGTCTTCCACTGGTCGAAAGGTGCCGTCGTAGCCGATGTCCCGCAGGCGAGAGATGTCGGCCTCGGTATAACTTTGATACCTGCCCTTGAGGTTCTCGGGAAAAGGAATGTAGTGAAGTTGGCCGCGACCATGGGTGGCCATCACCGCGAGGGCGACATCATTGAAACTCTGGGCGCTGCCTGTACCGATGTTGAAAATTCCTGATTTCTCGGGATGATCAAGAAACCACAACAACACGTTGATCACATCCTCAACATAGACAAAATCCCGGCGTTGCTCACCGTCGCCGTAACCGCCGCTGCCCGAAAAGAGTTTAACCGAATCGCCGGCCATCAATTGATTATGCAGGTGGAAAGCAACGCTGGCCATCGATCCTTTATGCTGTTCGCGTGGACCATACACGTTGAAGTAGCGAAACCCGGCAATCTGACACGAGGCCGAGGGAAGAATGCGGCGCACGTATTGATCAAACAGAGTCTTGGAGTACCCGTAGACATTGAGCGGCCGATCGTATTCCGGGTCCTCAACAAAAGTCGTGCCGCCACCGTAGATAGCAGCACTGGAGGCGTAGAGCAGGGGAACCCGCTTGGCCAAGCAGTAAAGGAGCACTTCCTTGGAATACTGATAGTTGTTGGCCATCATGAAACGGCCGTCCCATTCTGTGGTGGTAGAGCAAGCTCCCTGATGGAGAATGGCCTGGAGGGGGCCGCCGAAATCTTTGCCTGCTATGATCCGCGCAAGAAATTCGTCTTTTTCCATATAGTCGGCGATGCGGGCGTCGGCGATGTTGATAAATTTAGCCCCATCGGTAAAGTCATCGACCACCAGAATATCATCAATCCCTAGTCGGTTGAGGATATGGACAATGTTACTGCCAATAAAGCCCAAACCTCCGGTTACGATAATCATCTGATGTCCTTATGAAGAATGAAAAGAAAAAAGTGTGTGATACTGGTAGATTGCGGAGAAAACAAAAACACCTTCCGAGCCAGTAAGGGCGGGGAAGGTGAGGGAAATCAGGAGTGAGAGTCGAGGGAATCTTTACAGCAGCAGACCTTTGCCGAGGATGGTTACCAGGTCGTCAGCGGCCCGGGTGGGGGCCATCCTGCCTTCTTCGACACTTTTCTTGATGCCGGGAAGCAATTTTTGAATTTCAGGATGCTGATAGAACCAGCGTTCGAGGCCTTCGTTAACTAAGAACCACATCCAGGACATGGCCTGATCTTGGCGTTTTACTTCCAATTCGCCGGATGCAGTCATTATTTTTTTATGATTTGTTATGGTATCCCACACTTCCATGAGGCCGACTTCCTGAAGAGCGCTACAGGTCATGACCGGTACGGACCAGTTAGGTGAAGAGGGGGTGACGAGATGGAGCGCGGTCTCATATTGTTTTTTTGCCAGTTTGGCGCGATTAACATTATCGCCGTCTGCTTTGTTGACCAAAATGGCGTCGGCTACTTCGAGTACACCTTTTTTTATGCCCTGCAATTCATCTCCTGCTCCGGAAATCTGCAGGACAAGAAAGAAATCGACCATCGAGGCGACAGTGGTTTCCGATTGGCCGACACCGACGGTTTCAACAATTATGACGTCAAATCCGGCTGCTTCACACACCAGCATGGTCTCGCGGGTTTTCCGAGCCACGCCGCCAAGGCTGCCACTGGAAGGTGAGGGGCGGATAAAAGCCATCTCGTTGACCGCCAGCTTCTCCATGCGGGTTTTGTCACCCAGAATAGAACCGCCGCTACGGGTACTGCTTGGATCTATGGCCAAAACAGCGACGCGATGCCCCAGTTTGGTCAGCATGGTGCCGAAACTCTCAATAAATGTACTCTTTCCGGCACCCGGCACACCGGTTATACCCAGGCGGACTGCCTTTCCAGTGTAGGGCAGCAACTCATTGATGACATGTTTGGCAATCTCCTGATGCGTGGAGAGCATGCTTTCGACTAAAGTAATCGTGCGAGCAAGCATCAGGCGATTATTATCCATGACGCCTTGGATATAATAACTGGGATCTTTATGCATATCTGACCTGGGGTGGAGGTTTCGTCATGAGAACATGCAAACGGACGGATTGTCGCCCGTCCGTTTGCCGTCTTACCAATATGCCAAACAGTTACGTCTTACTTACAATACTGCGCCTCAAGCATATCCATGACCTTGCCGGCGGATTCGGTGATCGGGGTTCCCGGACCGTAAATACCCTTGCAGCCTGCGTCAAAGAGGAATTGATAGTCGTTGGGCGGGATAACACCACCGGCTACGACCATAATTTCGCCTGCGCCTTTCTCTTTCAGCTTACCGATGAGTTCGGGGACAAGCGTTTTGTGGCCGGCGGCCAGAGAGGAAGCGCCAACGATATGCACGTCGTTCTCGATAGCCATTTTAGCGGCCTCTTCCGGGGTCTGGAACATCGGGCTGATGTCAACGTCGAAACCGAGGTCAGCATAGGAGGAAGCAACAACCTTAATACCGCGGTCATGACCATCCTGTCCCATTTTGGTAACCAGGATACGCGGACGACGTCCGGTTTTGGCCAAGAAATCGCCGGTCCGTTTGCGCAGAGCTTCGATAACCTGGGCGGCGTCGCTGCTGACTTCACTGTATTCAGATGAGTAGGCACCAGATACACATTGAGTGGTGGCCACATAGCGACCAAAGACTTTTTCCATGGCGTCAGAAATCTCTCCTACGGTTGCTCTGGCCTTGGCAGCGGCTATGGCAACTTCAAGAAGGTTACCATCGCCGGCGGCGGCTTTAGTTACTGCCTCGAGACATGCCTGACATTTGGCGGTGTCACGGGTTTTCTTGATATGGTTGATACGGTCGATCTGCTCAAGGCGGACGGAATCAGGTACTTCAAGAATATCGAAGTCCATTTTTTCGTCGGCAAGACGATATTTATTCACACCAACGATGACGTCCTTACCCTGATCGATACGGGCCTGACGGCGGGCGGCAGACTCTTCGATGCGCATTTTCGGCATACCGGACTCGATGGCTTTGGCCATGCCGCCGATCTCTTCGATCTCGTCGATGATCTTTTGTGCCTCTTCAACGATCTTATTGGTCAGGTATTCAACATAGTAGGAACCGCCCAATGGGTCAGCGACCTTGCAAACATGGGTTTCTTCCTGGACGATGATTTGGGTGTTGCGGGCGATACGAGCGGACAGTTCGGTCGGCAGACAAACAGCCTCGTCAAAGGAGTTGGTATGCAGACTCTGGGTTCCACCGAGAACGGCGGACATACACTCGAGAGTAGTCCGGATAACGTTATTGTACGGATCCTGCTCGGTCAAGGACCAACCGGAGGTCTGGCAATGGGTCCGAAGCATGGAAGATTTAACGTTCTTCGGGTTGAACTGCTGCATTAAACGGTGCCACAGAAAGCGAGCTGCACGCAGCATGGCGATATCCATGAAGAAATTCATACCGATGCCGAAGAAGAAGGAGAGACGCGGGGCAAAGGTATCGATATCCATGCCCGAACGGATAGCAGCACGAACATATTCCACACCGTCAGCCAGAGTGAAGGCAGTCTGGAGGACAGAGTCGGCACCAGCTTCCATGATATGGTAGCCGCTGATGCTGATGGTGTTGTATTTGGGCATATTCTTGGAAGCATATGCCATGATGTCGGAGACAATCCGCATGGAAGGTGTGGGCGGATAGATGTAGGTGTTCCGGGTCAGGTACTCTTTGAGAATATCATTCTGGATGGTACCGTCCAACTGCTCCTGCTTGACGCCCTGCTCTTCAGCAGCACCAATCCACATGGCCAAGATCGGGATTACTGCGCCGTTCATAGTCATGGAAACCGACATTTTGTCCAGCGGAATACCGTCAAAGAGAATTTTCATATCCTCAATGGAGTCGATGGCAACACCAGCTTTACCGATGTCACCAGAAACGCGTGGGTTGTCGGAGTCGTACCCGCGATGGGTGGAGAGGCTGAATGCAACCGACAGGCCCTTCTGGCCGGCGGCGAGGTTTTTGCGGTAAAATTCGTTGGATGCCTTAGCGGTAGAGAAACCGGCATATTGACGGATGGTCCAAGGGCGACCAGCATACATGGTGGCCATCGGTCCACGGGTGTAAGGCGCCATGCCGGGGAAACTATCGACTGTTGGCAATCCTTTTATATCTTCTGCCTCATACAGCGGTTTGATGACGATTCCTTCCGGCGATTTCCAAGCCATATCGTCGGGGTTTTTGCCTTTCATCTGCTTGGAGGCCATTTCAAACCATTTTTGGTATTCGGGACTATTTGCCATGTCACATGCTCCTTGTAATTATCAGGGATTATCCCCTAGTTGGAAAATAACAATCTGGTCCACCCCAACCATTCATCCCTGTTAGGCACGACCGATTAAGGATGGAACCAGAATTTTGCGATCCTTGGGGTTTCGTTGCCGCGAAAACCTCAAGGTGGGTTTACTTAACCACGCTGCGATATTTCGACCAAGATTCCGCCGGTAGCTTTGGGATGGAGGAAGGCGATTTTGCATCCGCCGGCGCCGATCCGGGGAGTCTTGTCAATGAGGGCCACCCCTTTTTCCTGCAATTCCGCCAAAGCTTCTTCGATGTTTTCCACCTGGAAGGCAACGTGCTGAAATCCACCTTTGCCGCCATTCTTCTCGATAAATTTAGCGATAGGACCATCAGGAGAGGTTGATATCAACAGTTCCACTTCGCTCTCGCCGACCGGAAAAAACGCGGTGGTGACCTTCTGCTCCTCAACGGTCTCGGAACCATGAAGTTTGAGTCCCATTACATCTGTCCAGAACTTGCTGCCTTCTTCCATACTGTTCACTGCAATACCAAGGTGATCAATTTTAAGAATTTTCATACTGTCAGCTCCTTTTCGTTAAATGTTCGGTTAGTTATTTAAAGAGAGGTACAGGTTTATGCTGAGTGAAGATACCGGTTCATACCGCGGGTACTCAACATGTAATGTGCCTATTGGTTCCAAACCAATAAACAGTCCTTCGTTTTTCATTTTAAAGTGTCAGTGAAGCCGGCCTGTTTTTCCGACTCGATGATTCTGCAGACTGCAAAAAAGTTTTTCGGGAAAAGCGTTTTTTTCTTACTCAATAAAATTTTGGTTAAAATGGGGGCAGTGCCGCCGGATGAGCGGCACTGCCCGGTTGTTCGGACTTATTTTGCGGCACGCTTGACAAAAACTCCACCCGGATCGACTGCTTCACGGATCAGGCGGACTTCTTCGACCGTCGGTGCAGCGAACTGGGTGACATCAGGGGCAACCAGCAATTCAAATCCGGTTGCAGCCTGAATGCTTTCAATGGTTTCACCGGGGAAGGTGTGGAGAATACGCATTCTCTTGGTCTTCTCTTCGAAATCGAAGATACCCTTGGTGGTGATCAAGCGATAGGGACCCTTGCCCTGCATACCAGCTTTCTGGCGAGCGCCAGGGGTACCGTCGAGATGACCGGGGCTGGTGACGTAGGACAGCTTCTCGTTGAATTTTTTCTTGTCGTGCGGGACGATAAGAATGGTTCGTTCGCAGGAGGCGGCCATGTCACTGGCGCCGCCGCTGCCGGGAAGCCGGACTTTCGGTTTACCATACCCTTCAGGGAAATCACCCATCATGGTGGAGTTGAGGTTGCCGTACATATCAACCTCGGCGCCGCCGATGAAACCAAAGTCGGCAAAACCGCGTTGGGTCAACTCAAAAGCCCCGTTCAGGCCCTTGACATACGAAGCGCCGGTGAAGGTTTTTGAATCACCGACCGAGATGGGAAGGCCGTGTTTGAGGGGAGGACCAACAGCGCCAGCCTCAAAAACAGGTATCAATCCAGGGGCGTGGGTAAGAATCGCCAGAAGTGAGGCAACCATGGGGAGGCCCGTCCCGACAAAGACTATTTTATTGTCTTCGAGAGCTTTTGCACCCGCCACAACAATAATCTCTTGGGCGGTATAATCTGTTGAAACTGTCATGATGACTCCTTATCTATAGGTTCCGATGCAATAGTAATGACGTGTTGTAGATCAGAAAAAACGTTCGCAGTGGTAACTTTCTGCGGCCTGATCTGCGATCAGCTTCTTGGTCGGGAACTTTTCGATGTAATCCTCAAAGTTCTCGACGCCGAAAATGTACTCGTCATACCAGGCTTTCAACGCATCGGCTGATCCACCTTTGACCATCGGTGCGATGCAGGCAAGGAACTCGCGGATATGGTCGCCATTAAAATAGTAGTGCCGGCGGCAAGCACCCGGATAGGCGCCAAAGGGAACCTCAATGACCGCGTCAACAGCTGGGAAGGGAATCATGACATCTTTCGGATTACTGACGATCAATTCGTGGGAGACGAGCTGCTCGCAGGTGACGATGGTGTGGGCTGAGGCCATGGCAATTTCCGCACAAGTGGCGTCGGTTCCACGGATGATGCAGTTACCGTACATGTCGGCGGCCTGGACGTGAATAAGAGCCACGTTGGGATGGCATGCCGGCAAGAGAGCGATGGGCCGGCCGGTGAAGGGGCAGTCCATAACCTTGGTGCGGTTGGAATCCTTAATGTCTCCTCCCAGAGGGCCGCGGGTAGGAATGAAAGGTAAGCCCATGGCGCCTGCTTTGAAGCGGGCGGACATATTGTAGTTGCTCCAGTCCTCAAACTCGATCATGCCGCGCTCAGCCAGGTAGCGCCAAGCCGGGGACAGACCGAAGGCCTCGTGACCCCAGTAGGCCAGTTCAACTCTTTTAATCGAGCAATGATCGGGGTTGATCATCATCGCGCCGGCCAGAAGCTCCGGGGCCATGGCTGCGGATTGAAAGGAGAGTGTCAAATCCTTGAATCCTTGACGGACCATCTCATGGCAGATAGCTACCGGCTGCCGGACGTTGACGAAACCGCCTATACCTACATTGTCGCCAGGTTTAACGAAACGGGAAACAGCCTCTTTCAGCGTCATCCGTTTGTCTTTCTTGGACTTGTCTTTGTTGACAAGTGCTTCCCTTGCATCGTCGGGTGATAAACCTGTCCAGAACATTTTTGCGCTTGTTTCCAATGTGTACCTCTTCCTATCTGTGAGCGTTTTTATTACCCGTTTGCCACTCCTAGTGGTTCCCGGATCCCCCTATACAAAAAAAAAGCCGGAAAATAACAGCTTAATAGCTGTTATTTTGCCGGCCTTCTTTCTGACTCGATCGGTATAGATGTACTGCCTTTGTGATAATTATTCCTGTCATACGTTGAGCCAATTTTCCTCAAATGGTTCTACCCCTAAAATGGGATATGTTCAGATGATATGCCCTGCCGGTTGGGATTCTACAGAGAGAAGACGAACCAGATTTCGACTGCAAGGGAAAAACAGGTCTTTTCCTGATGGTTGGCTGGAAAAGCCTTTAGCTAACTCTTTCTTGTGTGGACCTCATTTTTTTCAACCCTGCGCGTAGGTGTATTAAGGCAGGTTTCGACAATAAAAAAATCCGATAAATTCGTCGAACACAGAATCAGACGGAAAAGACGAATAACAAGCTAGAACTAATTAACTTAAACGTAGCAACTACCTATTTGAGATTAGGCTTTTTGTCAACAGCAAAAAATGCAGGAAGAATGAGCCATGCTGAAGGGCTAGCAAGCATTACACGTTAAAATAGCCAGTTAAAAGACGTTGCTTCTCGTATGTTTTTCCGGATCGTGATGGGCTTGGCAACCTGGGAAAAGCCAACAACGCTGCCTCCACCGATAAAAAAATAGGGGGGATTGCATCAGATACCATATTGTGGCGAAATCTGTTTTCGAGTACAACCTCTCACTGTTTATGGATCAAGTAGTGGGTGCTGCGAGCTTTGGCTATAAGTCGTCTTCGGTCAAGACATTCCCCCCCCATTCTCCCGTTGTGGATCAAGTGGCTCCAAAGCATCCCCGTGCAACGGGGTTAGTGCTGTTTTTTCCGGTAGTCTTTATATTCTTTGGCAGGTCAAGGGGCGGGAGCCCAACAACCAACACAAGCAAAGGAGTCCTCGGATGAAAGTGTATACTGGCGGCGGTGACAAGGGGAAAACAAGTCTTTTTTCAGGTGAGCGCGTGCCCAAGCATCATATCCGCATCGAGGCCTATGGCGATCTTGATGAACTCAATTCCATGCTCGGTGTCGTGGTCGCCTCCCTTCCGGCGGGAGAGCAGGCTGTCCAAGACGATTTTGACAGTATTCAGTCTACTCTCTTTCTCGCCGGAGCCTGGCTGGCCACCACCCCCGAGTCTTCCGCGACCGGGTACCTCACTGTTTTGCCGGAAACCGTCTCCAAGGATCTGGAGAAGCGCATCGATGCCCTATCCGAGGTACTGCCGGAGTTAAAGGAATTTATTCTGCCCGGAGGACAGGCGGTGGCTGCCTGGTCACATGTGGCCAGAACCGTCTGCCGGCGTTGCGAACGGCGTCTGACCGAGTTGATCGAGGTCTCCAATAGCAGCAACGGCGAATTGGCCGCTATCCAGGTGTATCTCAACCGGCTTTCCGACTATCTTTTTGTTCTTGCCCGCTATCTCAATCAGGTTTTGGGGACCGCTGACAAAACCTGGAAGAAATGATCGACACGGTCCTGTTCAACCCTTCGGTAGCCGTGGTCAGCAGAGAATGGCTCAACGAGGAGGTTTTTGTCTTAACCTGCAGTTGCCCCCCTGGTTTTCAGGCTCAAGCCGGTCAGTACGTTTCGATCATGCACGGGGGAGAGGAGCGGGAATACACCCTCCTTTCGCCGCCGGAGTCCTCGGTTTTGCGGTTTCTGATCAAACGAATCGAGGGGGGTAAGCTGAGCGGCGCCCTGGGCGATTGTGCACCGGGCACGGTTCTCAACATAAGCAGAGCAAAGGGCTACCTGACCTATCGGTCACCGGATCGCCCGGTTTTTTTTGTGGCCACCGGGGTA
>JBBQCO010000082.1:0-14458 GCA_038318785.1 Desulfobulbales bacterium
GTTGAGGCGGTGCTGGCCCATGAGATCACCCATGTGGCCTGCGGTGATATGGTGACCATGGCCTTGATCCAAGGTGTCTTGAATACCTTTGTTATCCTGCTGTCGCGTCTTGCGGCAAATGTAATCAATAATTTCTTAAGCAGTGACGAAGAAGGCGAGGGACTCGGGTTTTTTGGTTACATGGCGGTAACTATCGTACTGGAGATCGTGCTCGGTTTTTTTGCTTCGATTATCGTCATGTGGTTTTCTCGGAAGAGGGAGTACACCGCCGACAAGGGCGCGGTATATCTGACCAGCAAGGAGAAAATGATCAGTGCTCTGCGTCGACTGCAAGCCCATCAGGAACCTTCACATCTGCCCGATCAAGTAGCGGCTTTTGGGATCAGGCCAAAGGTCGGTGGTATAGCGCTGCTTTTTAGAAGTCACCCGCCACTTGAGGACAGGATCAAGGCTCTGCAAAATTCTAACTGAAGAAAACGGCTGAACCTAACATGGGGTGTTTTTACCCTGGACCCTGGTTCGGAAAGTGGGATGAAAAGAATCGTCTCGCGGTGACCAAACAAGCATGGCAGTCAACCGTCAGAGGGGTCTGCTTGGGGATCCGTACTGAGGTGCCAGCACTGGAAACGACTTCAGACACAAACGACCGGCGTATTTGCGCCAACCTGGACCGGAAGTCGGGAGCGCGGGCCGGAAGCGTGCGTTGTTCGGCGATTACATCAGTTTTTTGTGACATTCGACGCCCCGCCGGGATGACGCCACCGTTCCCATCTATTGGCGAGAATCGGCCTTGGTCTGCATGCCCTTGTCCGGATTCAAGTCAAAGATTGATTTGGAAAGCGGTTTGCATGCCGGCACGAACCCTGTCAGTTGTCAGCCGAGAGGAGCCCATGTTTTTTTGCTGGAGCTGTGCGTCTGGCCTTGGGGCGGAATTGGTGGTGCTGATTAAAAGGAAAAGTCGCAGATCAAAGGAGCGTGATCGGAATAGGTCACGGGTGGGATTTGAAAATGAACAACCTTCAACTCCGGGCTATGGAGGATGAAATCGAGTTCCCGTTTAGGAGCACGGCTGGGATGGGAAGGCTTCTTTTCGGGATTGGCGCTGACCAGGCCGGTTGCGCCGAGAAATAATTCCAACTCCCGCATGCCCCAGAGGACGTTGAAATCTCCGGCCAGGATCATAGGGCGGTCGACCTCGCGGATCAACTTGTACAATCGTTCAAGCTGATACTGCCGGTTGCGGTAGGTGAGCGAGAGATGCACCAGAAAGACGGTTAGATGCTCGGTGCAGACCTGGATGACCAGCCGTTTTACCCCCTCGTCAAAATAATGGAAGCGATGGCTGATGATCGGCATCCGGGTCAAGACGGCGTTGCCTTGGGTCTTGAGAAGAGGGAATCTTTGGGCCATTGATTCGGCCCCATACTTGGTTTCGATCACATGGTGATAGCCCAGTTGCTCGGCGATCATCTCTGCCTGGCACTGCCGGTCGGTACGGAAGGAACCGCCATCCACCTCGACCAGACCCATGACATCCGGTTGCACCAACTTGATAAATTCAAGAATCTTATCGAAGTTGTGGTGAGAACGCCGCAGGTAGCCGGCATAAGGAAAGGGGAAGTGAAAACGTCCTCCATTGCCGGCAGCATAGCGGATATTGTAGAGCAAAAAACGCAACCAACAACCTCCCGGCAGGTTTAATCCCGGGGCCGGCGAAGACCAAAAACCCCGGTCTTTGTGCTGCTGAACGCCGGATTGACTCCGCCGCGTCCCCTGGTCCTCGATTCGTTGTTGCTCTCCTGGGCCGGCGTGACGACTACGACGGTCCCGGTGTCCTTGTGTGGAACCACGAATCGCTCGACCTTGACCGCCGGGACCCCTTGCGACTCCTGGTAGATATCAAAAAAACGGGAGCAGTCTCCGTAATAGCTTTTTTTCTTCAACCAGTTGGGGTCGTCGCCCTGACTCCGGGCATGATAAAAGGTTGAAAGATTGACCAGCAAAGTGGTCAGCGATTCCTTGGCCATGCGCTGAACATTGAACGGTTCGCCAAAGGCATGGTCGACTTCTTCTCGAATAATACGAGACAATTGGGAAAATCCCTGCCCCCGGACATTGGTTTCCGGCAGCTTAAACCGTAGGCAGGCCCAAGGCAGGAGGAGAGCGGCAAAAAGGAGGGTCTCAGGTACCTTCACCGGCTCTGCTTCCTCCTGGTGAGCATGGAGACGATCCAACACGGTGAAGATGTTCAGTAATTCCTGTTGTATTTTCTCGCCCTGGTCCCCCTGCATATATTGTTCATAAAGGGGAAAGAGCGCCGGCCAGAGCCCCGAACCCATGCAGAGTTCCGCCCAAGGCCGACTCGCTCCGGACTGGAGATCTTTCAAGATCTCGTCACGGATGCGCGAGGGTGGACAAAGCCGCAGCTCCTCGCTATGTCGTCGCAGGGCGGCGAAGGTTTCTTCTTCGATGCCGAAGCCGGTGCGGGCTGCATGGCGGACAACCCGCAGCATCCGCACCGGATCCCTGGTGAATCGGCGGTCTGGATCGCCAACCATCCGGATGACGCCCCGGTCAAGATCGCGAACGCCGCCGATGTAGTCGATAATGGTGTGGGTCTCGATCTCGTAAAAAAGAGCATTGATGGTGAGATCGCGGCGAAAGGCGTCTTCCTCCAGGGTGCCGAAGGTGTTGTTCGAAGGCAACACCTGCTCCTTGCCATCGATGTCGAACTCGCTCCGCGAACGCAGGGTTGAGACTTCGATGATCTTGGTGCCCCGGAAAAAAACTTGCACCAAGCGAAAACGACGACCGATGGTGCGGCTGTTACGGAAGAGCTGCCGCAATTGGCCGGGGCGGGCATCGGTGGAGATGTCAAAGTCCTTAGGTGCTCGGCCGAGATACAGATCACGCACCCCGCCTCCCACCAAATACCCCTTGAACCCGGCATCGCGAAGACGATAAAGGACCTTGAGCGCCTCCCTGTCGAGCTGCTGCTCGCGGATGGGATGCTCCGACTCGGGGATCACCAAAGCCGTTGCCGCCGCATATTCGTCCGGGCCGGGAGCCTGTTCCTGCTGCTTGCCTGTCATACAGTCTGCGCTGAAAAGGGGCTGAGCTTCACGCTATAGAGGGCCTCCAAGGAGATCAGCATGGGGCGAGCTTTTCTTTGTACACCGACTCCGCTGCCTTGACGAAGCGGTCAAAGATCTCCTGCACGGAGAGAATCTCTTTCATCTTGAAGGTGTTGGCCCCGGAAAAAACCAGCCCGTTGTCCACGTCACCGTTAAAGGCCGCTGTCAACCGCTCACTGATACAATACTTGTAATTGCATTTTTTCAAGCATTTATAGCGGCATTTGTCGGACGAGATGTCGTCCCCATGCAACATCTTCTCTACAAAGGGCGTTTTGACCGCTCGGCCGGGCATGCCGACAGGTGAAGAGACCAAAACGATATCCTCTTCGTTGGCCTTGAGAAAGGTGTCCTTGAACGCCTGCGATACCGAGCACTCTTTGCTGAGAACGAAACGGGAGGCAATCTGGACGCCGTCGGCGCCGTATTTGTCCATCATCTCGGCCATCTCGAAGCCGTTGGTGATGCCGCCGGCGGCAATGATGGGGATTTTTGAAACCACTTTGCGGATGGAGGGAAAAAGATCGCGCAAAGGTATATCGGTTCCCAGGTGGCCACCAGCCTCGGCCGCCTCGACAATAACCGCAGCAGCGCCAAGCTTTTCGGCGAGTGTCGCCAGGCCAGGCGAAGAAACGATCGACACAATGGGGATATTATGCTGTTTGCCGATTTTGAAGATGTCGCGGGAAAAACCGGCTCCGGTGATGATCATGTCGGCGCCCGCTTCAATGGAGGCCATCACCAGTTCATAGAAGTCTTTCATGGCGTACATGATATTGACGGCGATAATCCCTTTGGTGGCCTTCTTGGCCTTGCGGATATCTTCCTGCAGCTCGGGCACCGGGATTCCGGAACCGCCGATGGTGCCGATGCCGCCACATTCAGCGACCGGTATGGCGAGGGCGGAGGTCGACACCCGGATGGACATGCCGCCCTGGATGATCGGAATTTTTGCGATGAACGAGCCTATTTTAAGTTCTGGCAGTTTCATTCAAGCCTCTTGGTCAGTTGTTACTTTCTGGAAAAAACTCCGTACTCTTGGTGAATATTCGCATTAAAATGCGGAAGAATGCCGAGCTCTGGTCCGTTTGTCAAGCGCGGCGGCCAGCTTGGGGCGCCGAGATTAAAAAAAATGAGTTGGTCGGTATTCTACCACAATGAAGCCACATCGGCTTGACTTTTCACCCGTTTCTCGATTAGATTTTATGCTTTTTCCTGGTATCGTCGACGTGACCGGATAACGCGGCGTGCCACCCATGGGTTTTATTGGAGTTTACCTTGAAGATTCAGGCTATCAACGGCTTTAAAGACATCTTGCCGGACAGCATTGGCCGGTGGCAGTATATTGAACAGAGGGCGCGGGATATTTTTGAGCGGTTCGGCATGCAAGAGATTCGCATGCCGATTCTGGAAAAGACCGAACTCTTTGTTCGCTCCATCGGCGCCGCTACCGATGTGGTGGAAAAGGAGATGTACACCTTCGTCGATAAAGGCATTACCATGCGTCCGGAGGCCACGGCCTCGATCATGCGGGCCTTTATCGAGCACGGTCTTCATGTGCAACAACCGGTGCAACGGCTGTACACCATCGGCCCCATGTTTCGCCACGAGCGGCCGCAAAAGGGGCGTCTGCGGCAATTTCATCAACTGGATGCGGAAATCATCGGCGCGGTAGAACCGCGGATCGACGCCGAATTGATTGCCATGGGGCAAATGCTGATGGATGAGCTTGGCCTGCAGGTCAGCTTGGAACTCAACTCGCTGGGCTGCCCGGTCTGCCGCCCGCCGTTCAAGGCGCAGCTGATAGCCTTCCTCGAACAAAAAAACGAGGGTTTGTGTGACGATTGCAAGCGGCGCACCCATACCAACCCGCTGCGGGTTCTTGACTGTAAGAAACCGGCCTGCAGGGTCTTGGTGCAGGAAGCACCTAGCCTGCTTGACTCCCTCTGCCCCGAGTGCGACCTCCATTTCCGGGAGGTCCGGGAAGCGTTGGAGAATTTAGGCATCCCTTTTCAAATCAACCGGTTCATGGTCCGTGGCCTTGATTATTACACCCGCACCACCTTCGAATTCCTCACCACCGATCTCGGCGCCCAGGCAGCGGTCGGGGCAGGGGGGCGGTACGACGGCCTGATCGAGCAGCTGGGTGGGCCGGCGATTTCCGGCATCGGCTTTGCCATGGGGTTGGAGCGTATTGCCCTGCTGATGGAACAGCAGGATGCCAATAAACTTCCCGCCAGTACCATGGATGTGTTTTTAGTCGCTCTGGGCGGCAATACGCTGGCTCCGTGCAGTCAACTGGCCCACACCCTGCGCAAACAGGGGGTGAAAGCGGCTATCGATTACAGCGGCCGCAGCCTCAAGGCGCAGCTCAAACAGGCAAGCCGGGTCAATGCCCGCTACAGTCTGATCGTAGGAGAGGATGAATGGGCGCGGGGCGAAGGCATTCTCCGCAATATGAAAACCCAGGAACAACAGCCTTTCGCCTTGACCGGCTCTTCGGATGAACAGGGCTTGCGCCTGATCGAGGCCTTGAACACCGCAATCCAATGACCCGGCCAGCAATCGCCTCAATCTCTTTCCCCAACAACCACCTTGCGCCGGTGCAGTTATTTTTCGGGTCAGTCCACTGACGGCTGCCCGTCCCTTTATATGGAGAACCAACATGGAATCAATGGGAGCGCTGCGGCGCACACACACCTGCAACGATCTTGGCCTAGATTTTCTTAACCAGGAAACCATCCTCATGGGCTGGGTGCTCCGCCGCCGCGACCATGGCGGCGTTATTTTCATCGATCTGCGCGACCGCTGGGGCATCACCCAGGTGGTTTTCAATCCTGAGATCAACGAGGAAGTGCACGCCAAAGCGCACCAATTGCGCAGCGAATGGGTCATCGCCGTCCGCGGCAGGGTCGTCAACCGCCCCGCCACCATGGAAAATCAGAAATTGCATACCGGCGCCATCGAGGTCTTTGTCGATGAACTGCGCATCCTCAACACCAGCGAAACCCCGCCCTTTCCGCTGGACGAGGAGATCGAAATTTCCGACACCCTGCGCCTGCAATACCGGTACCTTGATTTGCGCCGCCCGGAGATCGCCAAAAATCTTATTCTCCGTCACCAGGCGCTGCAAGCCGTCCGTGCCTATCTTAACGAAAACAATTTTCTTGAGATCGAAACCCCGATGCTCACCCGCTCCACGCCGGAAGGGGCCCGTGACTATCTGGTCCCGAGCCGGGTCAGTGCCGGCAAATTTTACGCGCTACCCCAGTCGCCGCAACTGTTTAAGCAGTTGCTCATGATTTCCGGTATGGACCGCTACTACCAGATCGTCAAATGCTTCCGCGACGAGGACCTCCGCGCCGACCGCCAACCCGAATTCACTCAGATCGATATGGAGTTGAGCTTCATTACCGAAGATGAAATCATCACCATCGTTGAAGGGATGATTAAGAACCTGTTTAAGGTCACCCGGGATATTGATCTGCAGCCGCCGTTTGCGCAGATGACTTATGACGAGTCCATGCGCCGCTACGGTACGGACCGGCCGGACACCCGTTTTGGCCTTGAGTTGGTTGACCTGACCGACATAGTCCGGGGCTGCGGCTTCAAGGTGTTCAATTCCATCGTGGAACAAGGCGGCGTGGTTAAGGCGATTAACGCCAAGGGCTGCGGCGGATTCTCCCGCAAGGATCTCGACGATCTGACCGAATACGCCGGTCGTTTCGGCGCTCGCGGCATGGCTTGGATCAAGGTTAAGGATGGCGAGTGGCAATCGCCGATCACCAAATTTTTCAGCGAAGCAGAGATTGCCGCCATGGGCCAAGCCCTTGATGCCCAACCCGGCGATCTCATTTTGTTTGGCGCGGATAAGAGCAAAACCGTGCATCAGGTGCTTGCCGAGCTGCGGCTTGAGCTGGCCCGGCGGCTCAAGCTGGTGCAGGACGAGGTGTTCAAATTTCTCTGGGTCACCGATTTTCCCTTGCTCGAATACGATGAGGAGGAAAAACGCTACACCGCCGTCCACCACCCGTTCACTGCGCCCAACGAAGATCAGTTGCCCCTGCTGGCCACCAATCCGGCTGCCGTTAAAAGCCGGGCCTACGATCTGGTGCTCAATGGCAGTGAAATCGGCGGTGGTTCCATCCGTATTCACAGCCCGGCCATGCAGAAAACAGTATTCCAGGCCTTGGGCATCGAGGCCGAGGAGGCCCAGGAAAAATTCGGTTTTCTCCTGCGTGCCCTGGAATTGGGAGCTCCGCCCCACGGCGGCATTGCCTTTGGCGTGGATCGGTTGATGATGCTGCTCACCGGATCGTCGTCCATCCGTGACGTTATCGCCTTCCCCAAGACCCAAAAGGCGACCTGTCCGCTCACGGAGGCCCCTTCTTCAGTGTCACGCAAGCAACTGACCGAGCTGCATCTGCGTCCAGACTGGAAGGAGAAGGCCTGAATTCGAAGCGGTTATGACAGTTGCCGGGATGCTGCCGGATCGGCTCCCTGAACCCGTACAAGTGAGATGAATAGCCATGGCATTCGACAAAGCGCTTTCCCAGGACCTGTTTCAACTGGATGCGGCCAAGGAGGTCGACGCTCTTTGCTCCAAGATGAAAACACTGCTTGTTCAACCCCTCAAGCGGAGGGGGCTCGTGGTGGGCATCTCCGGTGGCATCGACTCCAGTGTTTGCCTGGCGTTGGCGGTCCGCGCCCTCGGTCCCGAGAAGGTGGTTGCCCTGCAAATGCCGGAAGCGCATTCTTCCGAAGAAACGCTGGGGATAAGCGGTCGGCTCGCCGCCCATTTTGGCGTCAAGGCCCTGCATGAAGACATCACCCCTATCCTTGGCGCCGTCCATTTTTACGATCGATACGATCAGGCCGTGCAACAGGTTGTCCCGGAATACGGCCCAGGATGGCGATCCAAGATCATCATTCCTGACGTTTCCGTGCACCAGGGATTCACCTATTTCAACATTGTCGCCCAATCCCCCTCCGGCGAGGTGATCAAGAAAAGGCTGCCGCTCAATGCCTACCTCGCCATTGTCGCCGCCACCAACTTCAAGCAGCGGATTCGAAAAATGCTTGAGTATTATCATGCTGATCGCATGCATTATGCGGTGATCGGGACCCCCAACCGGCTGGAGTACGATCAGGGCTTTTTTGTGAAATTGGGGGATGGGGCGGCTGACATTAAACCCATTGCCCATTTGTACAAGACGCAAGTGTATATGCTGGCGGAATATCTGGGGGTGCCGGAGGAAATCCGGGAAAGGCGGCCGACGACCGACACCTATTCGCTGCCCCAGGGGCAGGATGAATTTTATTTTTCTTTGCCGTATGAATTGATGGACATCTGCCTATACGGCAAAAACAATCAGCTAGCGATTGCGGATGTGGCCAAAAGAGCGGATCTGACGGTTGAGCAGGTGGAGCGGGTCTACAAAGATATCGATACCAAGCGCGTCACTACCAAATACCTGCACCTCGCGCCACTGCTAACCGGGAGTGTGCCGGAGATTTCCTCGACGCGCTAAACAACTCGGGTCATCTTTGCTCCTGCCAGACGCCGTCAATCAACAGTTCGTGGGGGCGAAAGGCATTTTTGTAGCTCATGCCGGCATGACCGTCGATCCAGTAGCCGAGATAGAGCAACTCAATCTTATGCGTTTGGCAGATATGGTTGAGGGTGAGGATATTGAGGGTGCCGGGACTGCGCCAACCCTGATCCGGGTCAAAGAAAAAATAGACCGCGTTCATCCAGGACGGCGCGCCGTCGACGATTGCCACGCCCAGCAGCTGTTCACCCAGCCGATACCTGACTTCAAAACATCGGCTGATGCTGGTGATGAAAAATCCGGAATAATAGCTCTCCGCACTGCTGCTGCCGGCGGGAAACCGGGTGGAGAGAAACCGCTGCAACAGGGACAGGTTCTCCCGTGACATGGTCAGGGGCGCGATCTCGACGGCCACGTCCTGGTTTTTTTTCCAGACACGGCGCTGGTTGCGGTTCGGGTGAAACTGTTCCGGCCGCAGTCGTATCGGCACACAGAGGGCGCATCCGGGACAGCGCATAGTATAGATGCAGTTGCCGTTGCGTCGGTAGCCGCGGGCAAGAAATTCACCCATGCTTTCGTCATCGAAGCGGCCGAAAATCCCCTGATGATACACCGCTCTTTGCGCCAGCCCATAGGGGCAATCTGCCGGCGCATGGATAAAAAAGCGTTCCAAGTCACCGACTATTCCCCGTGCCACATTCTCCTTGTGGTCATCCCCTCTCCCCGTCACCTCAAACCTCCTTGGCGCTACACCAGCCCCTGATCGAGCATGGCGCTGGCCACCTTGACGAAGCCGGCAATATTGGCCCCGGCAAGATAATCACCTTCCCTGCCATAGGCCGCGGCGGCATCGAAACAGGTGCGGTGAATGCGTCTCATGATCGTGTGCAGGCGCGCATCCACCTCTTCGCTGGACCAGCTCAAGCGCATGGAATCTTGCGCCATTTCCAGTCCGGATACCGCCACTCCACCGGCATTGGCGGCCTTGGCCGGGCCAAAAAGAATGTTGTGACTCCGGAAAATGTCGATGGCCTCGGGGGTGGAAGGCATGTTGGCCCCCTCGCAGACCAGCCGGACACCGCCGGCTACCAATTGGAGGGCGTCCTTGCTGTTGATTTCGTTCTGAGTGGCCGCTGGAACAGCGCAGTCAGCCCGATGGGACCAGAGGGGGTTCCAGTCAAGGGCAGGGTCAACAGGGACAAAGGTAGCCCCCGAATACCGTTCACAATACTCCTGGATACGGCCCCGGTGGATATTTTTCAAGTCCTTGATATAGGCAAGCTTGGCGGTGTCGATACCCTCTTCGTCATAGATATACCCGGAAGAATCGGACATGGTCAGCACCTTGCCGCCCAGATGCAGAATTTTTTCCACGGTAAACTGGGCGACATTGCCCGATCCTGACACTAGCCAGCGTTTGTCTTCCAGGGTTTCGCCGTGAAGGGCGAGCATTTCCGAGGCAAAATAGACCACTCCATAGCCGGTGGCTTCCGGCCGGATCAGGCTGCCGCCCCAAGCCAATCCCTTGCCGGTCAGCACCCCTGTGAATTTGTTTTCTAATTTTTTATACATCCCGAAAAGATAGCCAATCTCTCGCGGGCCAACGCCGATATCGCCGGCCGGTACATCTGTATTCTCCCCGATGTGGCGGAACAACTCGGCCATGAAGGCCTGGCAAAAACGCATGATTTCAGTGTCGGAGCGTCCTTTGGGATCAAAATCGGAGCCGCCTTTGCCGCCGCCCATGGGAAGGGTGGTCAGGCTGTTCTTGAAGACCTGTTCAAAGGCGAGGAATTTGACAATCGACAGGTTGACCGAGGGATGGAAACGCAGCCCGCCCTTGTAGGGACCGATGGCGGAATTCATCTCCACCCGGAAACCGCGGTTGACATAGACTTCCCCTTGGTCATCCATCCAGGGAACCCGGAAGATGATCGTTCGCTCCGGTTCAGCTAGCCGCTCAAGGACTGCCTGTCGCCGGTACTCGGGGTGACGCTCCAGCACTGGTTGGACGCTGGCGAGGAATTCCCGGATTGCCTGATGATACTCTCGCTGTTCGGGATCCCGCCCGATAATGCCCGCCAAAACCTGCTCCATATCTCCGCTTTTCCTACTCCTTGGTGCGATGTCCATTAATTTCTCATATTTTCGGAGCTGGTTTTCCAGGGAGCGATGCCTGGCAGAGTTCCTGAGGCGTGTTGACGTTACGCCAGGAAATCCGCAGCGACAGCGGTGGTTGGGGGGTAATCACACCCGCAAATTCCCGCAAACGGTTCATCCGCCGCTGGCCGCTGGCCGCCATCTCTTCCAACAGCGGCCGGCAGGACCGGTCATAGTAGGCCAACAGGGGTTCGATCCGGCCATCTGCTGCTAAATCCGGCATGACCGCCAACACGCCTGGACGGCGGCAATCCAGCAACCATTGCAGTGCTTCATTTTGTATATCCGGAAGATCACAAGCCGCCACCAGCCAGGACACCTGGGGATAGCCGCGAAAAGCGGCGAGGATTCCGGCGAGTGGCCCTCCGAGTTCCGGCACGTCATCGACCCGCCTCTCCCCGGCAAGGGATGCGGGTAAATGTCCTGCTCCGGCGATGACCACCTGCGCAACTCGCGGGCGGAGGAGGGAAACCGTTTGTTCAATCCAGGTGTGTCCGCCCTGTTGCAGCAGATGTTTTGGGCTCCCCATGCGGCGGCTTTGTCCACCGATCAGGACGCAGCCCCAGACCGAATCGGTTGATAAGTGATGCTCCGGGGTCATGCCAAGTCGGAACCGGCAGGAAAGAGGCGGGCCTCCGCGCCCCGGCGCAGCAGTTCCCGCACGGCATGCAACCCCTCTTCGCCAAGCCCGTTGGAATACTGATTGACGTACAAATCAATATGGCTTTGCATGACCTGCGGATCCATCTCCTGGGCATGTGCCCGGATATAGGCCCAATCCTCATCGGGATGCGCCTTCGCCCAGTGGAGGCTGGCTTTGATAGACGCATCGATCTCCTGGCGGACATCAATCGGTAAAGTCTTTTTTGCGGCAATGCACCCCAGGGGAATAGGGAGGCCGGTGGCATGCTCCCACCATTCGCCGAGATCCTGGATGCAATGCAACCCGAACTGCCGGTAGGTAAAACGGCTTTCATGGATGATCACACCGCCATCGACCGTTCCCGCAGCCAGGGCATCCATGATCCGGTCAAAACGCATGACCACTAGATGGCGACAGGCCGGTTGATAGAGCCGGAGCAGGAGGGCGGCTGTTGTATACGATCCGGGAATGGCAATCTTCCAATCGGCTATGTCGATGGGTTTGTCGGCATTGCCGGCGATCAGCAGGGGACCGCAACCGCGCCCCAATGCAGACCCGGCCTGGAGGAGAGCGTATCGATCCTGGATATGGCCAAAGGCATGGAAAGACATTTTGCTGATATCCAGTCGCCCCTGCAGGGCCCAATCGTTGAGCGTCTCCACATCCTCAAGCTGCACCCCGGCCAAGCTGAACCGGGTCAACGGTACTTTGCCGTGCACCAAGGCATTGAAGATATAGGTATCATTGGGGCAGGGGGAAAACCCGAGAGTGAGCGGCATTTTTTCAGACATGTTGCAGTCCTTTGACAACCAATGCCGTAACCTCTCCGCAGCGGGCGCAGGCCTTGTGCAGGTGCCAGTTTTGCAGATGACGGTCTTCAACCAGGTTGGATATGCAGCGCAGCTCAAGCAGGGGTAGCCCAAATTGCCGGCATGCCCGCGCCGCCGCCGCCCCCTCCATGTTCTCGCAAAGGGCCTGGTGTTGACGCGCCAACATTTCGCCCCGTCTGCGGGTTCCGCTCACGCCGTGAACGGTGGCAAAGACGCCGCGTTGGTGCGGGATGGACGCGGAAGTAAGCAAAGACTGCGCCTGGTGCAGTAAATCGGGGTCGAGATCAAAGGTGTCGAGAACTTCGAGCGCCTCTCCCCGCAACGGCTCTATCTCGTCGCCGTAACAGATGCCGAAATCGGCCAGCACTTCACGCTCCGCCAGGCAGATGTCCAGCAAATCGGCACCGCTCTGATCATCCAGAATATACGCTCCCGCCACCCCAAAATTGACGACGCCGTGCAACGGCAAGGAAGTTTTGGCGAGAAAAGCGGTCAGGCGAACAGCCGTTTCAACCGGCCCGATGCCGGTGACCAAATGGGCGGATGCAGGGGCCGGTCGACAGGCGCGAAGATAGGCTTTCATCTCAAAATCGGTTGCGGCAGTCACCAGAAACATTCCATCCCTTACCTGTCGATGAGTGAGCACGAAGAACGGGGAGGATGAGCCACGACTCCCGACCCGATCATGGTAAATTCGGCCAAGACTTTTTGCGCAATGTAAAGTAGGTTATCCCGCTTTGCAAGAAAATCACCCTGTCTCTTTGATGCCCCTGTTTTCCATGACCGATTATTCCCACCGTTTGGACGATTACGACTACGATCTGCCTCTGGACCGGATAGCCCAGTTTCCGGCCTCGCAGCGGGACTGTTCCCGCCTGCTTGTTCTCGATGCCGGCGCGTCGTCGCTCGCGCATCACGCCTTCGCCGACATTGTTGACTATCTTCATCCTGCCGATCTGCTGGTCGTCAATACCACCAAGGTGTTTCCGGCCCGGTTGCTCGGACACAAACAGACCGGCGGTAAGGCTGAACTTTTCCTCCTCTCCTTTCCCCGGCCCTTGGCCATTTCCGGCACGGGATCATCGTGGCGTGAAGCCACCGCTCCGGCCCTGGTCAAGAGTTCAAAGCGACCCAAAATTGGGAGCCTCATTCACTTTAGCAAGCAACTCCGGGCTCGGATCGATGATCTACACTCCGACGGCAAAGCCGAGGTGACCCTGCAGTACCCGGAGAAAGATCAAACTCTGGAAATGCTGCTGGAAGCACACGGCCAGATGCCGCTGCCACCGTATATCAGCCGACCTAACGGCAGTTCCGACGAAGATTTGCACAGATATCAGACCCGGTATGCCCGGCAGACCGGGTCGGTCGCGGCCCCAACGGCCGGGCTGCATTTCAGCGACGATTTGTTGGGGAAGATTCGGGAAAAAGGAGTGGATGTCGCCCATATCGTCCTTCATGTCGGCTACGGAACCTTTGCGCCGGTGCGGACGGAAGATATTCGCGATCACCAGATTCACAAGGAGGCTGTGGAGATTACAGCAGAGACGGCGGAAAAAATAAACCAGACGAAACTCGCGGGCGGAAGGATCTGGGCGGTGGGAACCACCACGGTGCGAACCCTTGAATTTGCAGCCGATGCGCAGGGGTGTGTTCAGCCCGGCACCGGGGAATGCGAGCTGTTTATCTATCCCGGTTTTCAGTTCCGGGTCGTGGACAATCTGATCACCAACTTTCACCTGCCCAAGTCCTCGCTCCTTTTTCTGGTGTCGGCCCTGGCTGGGCGTCAGAGGATTCTTGAGGCATACAAGCAGGCTGTTGCGGCTGACTATCGGTTCTTCTCGTATGGGGACGCCATGGCCATAATCACCAAACCGTTCCCGTAAAAAGGCACCTTGTCTGGTCGGTGAGGATGTTTCAAATGAAAAACCCGGCGCAAGGCCGGGTTGTGTGCATACATGCGGGTACAGTTCACGGTGTGGCGGCTGGGCAGTTGCAGCACGAACCAGCCGCAGCCGGGCAGGAAGGCGGAGCGCTGGAGTCTGAACAGGGAGCGCTCTCTCCTTGGGCACTCTTTCCACAGGCGGTCCCGCTATAGCCGTCGGTGTACCAACCGCCGCCTTTTAGGCGAAAGGAGCT
>JBBQCO010000083.1:0-14454 GCA_038318785.1 Desulfobulbales bacterium
CACCTTGGTTGCTGTCGGGGTGGCCGATGAAGGCACGCCAAGATCAGGATAGGGGATCGGCGACACCGCCGGTCCGACGACGGTATTACAAACATCCGGGGCGGTAATGCTCTGCATTCCGCCGGCAATGGTTGTGGCAAACATTCGTTCCTCCTGATTTGGGTTCCATCATCCCAGATGGATTTTGTCGCCGTCGATCTTGACTCCATGCCGGGCTACCAGCGAGGCGTCACTTGCCTTCAGATCAAAGCGGTTTTCCGCGCTGATATTCACCTGCCCAGCCTTGGTGCTGTCCGTCCGCGTCACCCAGCGAAAACAGTCCCTGACTCTCTGGGTAATCCGCTCCGCAACGGTGTCTATGGTCGAGGCCACCAGCGACAATTTGCCTGCCTTGAGGGCGGCAACGCAGGCGGTCAACGACAGATCGGCAAAAGACGCCTCGCCCCGCAGCCCTTGCAGCTTGATCGCCGGGGCTACAATGCTTGCCGCAGTCTCACCGACCAGTTCGACCGTGTCGCCGGCCAACCGCAAGGCTCCATCCGTGGCGCAGAGGGTTGTGTCGTCAGGCAGCATGACGCGACCGGCATGGCCGCAACGCTCAAGAACTGTCAGGATGTACACCCCTGCCGCCAGGTTGCGGACAATCAGCACGGTGTCGTTCTCTTCCGGCTCCAACAGGCATCCGGCGGCCTTTTTGCCGCGCAGCGTCCGGGCGCCGTTTGTCACCAGCAGGAATTCGCCGTTGTCCCGCTGGACGACTCGGGCGGTATCGATGGTTGCGCCGTTTGGCCCCAAATCAGGCATGCCCGGTATCTCGGGCTGCCTGAACATGAGTACATTGTGCCTGTCAGCCATTATGTTGTCTCCTGTTGGATTTTCAGCGGCGACACCCAGGTCTCGCCCGCGGCCAGTTCCTGGTCGGTTTCCCTGACGCCTTGCATCTTGGCGCCGGAAAGTGTGGCTTCAGAAAAATTTGCCCGATGGAGGTTGGCCACGGACAGGTCCGCGCCGGAAAAATCGGCGCCGGTGACGACTGCCTGGGAAAAATCAGCATAGGCCAGTTGAGCCCCAATCAAAACCGCCTTTTTCAGCGAGGCTCCGACAAACAGTGTTTTTTCCAGGTTGGCGCGCCCAAAAGTGGCCCCATCGAGAATGGCCCCGGAGAAGTTGGCCATTGGCAACACCGCCCCGGAAAAATCGGCCTTCTCTGCCCGAACATCGATAAACCCTGCAAAACTCCCTTTTGCTCCAATAAATTTAGCTCCGCTCAGGTTGGCGCCGGTGAACCGGCACTTCGTCAGATCTGTAGCCGAGAAATCCGCCTCTTGCAGAGAGGCCTGCTCGAAGACAGCGAGTGTCAGTTTGCATCCGGGGAATTTCACCTTATCGAGTGCGGTAGCGGTAAAGATGGCGCTGGTGAGATTGGTATCATTGAAGAGGGCGCCGAGCAGGGGGGTCGCAATCATCGTGAATCGTTCTAGATTGGCTTGGCTGAAGTCGAGTTTCCCGGTTTCACATTGGACTAAGGTGACATTGTAAAGACTTGCGCCGACAAACAGGGTGTCTTCCAGTCTGCAGAATGAGAACGAGGCATTGCTGCAAACTGCAGCGCTGCATTGTGTCCCTCTGAAGTCTGATTCAATGAACTGAGACTTGACAAGGCTCGATCCAGTCAGGTCTGCACCGGATAAGGAGACCCGCCTGAATACCTTTTCGGAGAGATCAAGGCCGGTTAAGGAAAGGCCTGACAGATCTATCCCTTCGATGAACTGATTGCCGTGCAGAAAATGAAGTGCTTCGTCTCTGGTCAAGTCTGTGTTCCTCTCTTTCAGCAGTTTCGGGGGCTCGAAGAGCCGGAACCTGCTATTGCAATTTAATGATCGCCCCGGCCTGTATCTGGACTGCGGTGAGGAACGAGAAGTTTCCAGTGTTTGCAGTTACATTGCATACATTTGCAGCAAGCTCTACTTTGGCAGCATTGCCGGTGGTCCCCATGATTACAGTTGGCGCCTTGTTTGTGAGTGTGCCTACAGCCACTGAATTTGTTAAGGAGCCGTTCACCACTTCGTTTGTGAGGGTGCCGTTTAGAACCTTGCAGCCAGCTGTCCCGTCAGTTATCGCGCTCTTAATGTTGCCAATGTCTACATCAAGTTTGATATCTCCTGCAGCTACATTCAATGTAATGTTACCGGTGGTTACTTCTTGTTCAATATTCCCTGCGACTATTTTTTGTTCGATATTGCCAACGTCAACATTTTGTTCAATATTGCCGGTGACCACTGCTTGCTCAATAGAACCGAGAGTGACATTTTGTTCGATATTGCCGGTGACCACTGCTTGCTCAATAGAACCGAGAGTGACTTTTTCCTCGATCCCGGTTGTGTCAAGCTCAATGGTTGCATTGTACAACACCTTATCGGCAATTTTGCATAACGCAGAGTTGGCATATAGAGAAAGGGCCACATCCAACGCCATGAGTACCTCGTTTACGGTGGTGATTGTGGCTGTGTTTGCTTTTGACGCCTTCCCCATTGCGGCAGCAGCAACCGTTGTGGCGGCAGTGAGGGCGAGCATGGCCGTTGCCGCAACCCAGATGGGGGGTGATGCGCCACCGGCCTTAACCAAAACTGAATTTTGTCCGGTTAACTCATTATTTTTGCAGATTGAATAGACATTGCCCCAGTATAAATCCACCGTGTTGGCAATCGTCATATCCATCTTAGTGCCAAGAAAAACTTCCATAGCCGAACCGGCGGTGATGGAGGTTTCCGAGCCAAGCATAATATCGTTGGCTATTCCAACCGTGACCTCAGTACATTCCCCCAAGGTCAACGAATTCTCCCAGGCGCTGGTTATTTCTATCCCGGCTCCGGTATAGATAGAAACGCCGGAGTTTGCTTCTTCCTCCGCCTGATCAGTCTTTATATCGTTAATCTGATCTTGCAGTTCCTTGTTTGTCGGCGGTTCTGTCTCACTGGTCTCACTGACAAGTCCCAACCGGAACGAGGTGTTACTTTTCGGCGTCTGCAGCAACATCCCTTCGCTGCCCTGCTGATCCTCCATGTGCAGTTTGTTGCCGCCGGCCGTGGTGATCCGGCTCTGGGTGCTGTTGGACGAGTTGACCGGGCTGGGGGTGATCGGATTGGGCACGGCAGCGGCGATGATCGGCCGGTCCGGGTCGCCGTCAATAAAGGTCAACAGCACCTCGGTTCCCTTGTGCAGCGGAAAGTGCATACCGTGGTTTTCGCCGGCATAGGGTTGCGCCATCCGCAGCCAGGAGGAGGCCTTGCCGCCCATGGCGCTGTTTAGGTCAAAGGGCAGGATAACCTTGTAGCGCCCCTGGTCATCGACCTCGGCGTATTGCCCGCTCCCGGCCGCATCAATATGGGCGTTCATCGTCCCCGGAACACGGGGCTTTTCGGTGACCCGTTCAGGTCGGAACTGGCTGCTGGAACTGATCGCGGTGAAACTGTTGTGGTAGGACGAGGATCGTTCGCGGGTGGATCCGGTTACGTCCAGCCCGGAGGTGAAGAGGAAGGTCTGGTCGCCATTGTGGGTCAGGTCGGTGGTCAGGTAGGTGTCGTTAAAATCCGCGCGATTATGGCCAACGAGTTGAAAAAGGTATCCCGGCCGCAGGAAAGGAATGAGGCTCTCCCCCTGAAAGAGACGCGCTCTGCAAGTGAGCGCCTCGGCGCGGATCTTCGCCAGCTGGGTGCCTTCCTCGGGTGTCGAGAAATGCTCGCCGTAGATGAAGACGTCTCCAAAGCCCCGTTCGGAAACCACGTGTTCCACGGATAGTTCCAGAGAGGGCTTGCGATAGTTGTAATCCTTCAACAGCACCTTTGCCGGCAGCATCTTCTGGCTGCAGACCAGTGATTTGACAACCTCCTCTCGGGAGGCTTCATCCAGCCCCGATGTTTGGGTGTAATAGACCTTCTTCCCCTCGGCCATCACCGAGTGCAACAGGGCCGTATCCGTTATGATCAGCTTTTCGCTCTCCGCGCCCTGCTCAAAATAATAATAGATGCCCTCCCGCTCCATCAGGCGGGAAATGAAGCTGAAGTGGCTTTCGTTGTACTGGCAGATATATTCATGCGACTGGTATTGGCCGGTCAGCCGCAATTCATAGTCAAGGCTGGTGAGCCCGCCGTCTTGCAGGGCCGCCTCGATAATCTGCGGGATGGTTTTGTCGAGAAAGATCTGGTTGTGGTGCGTCAGGGTCTGGCGCCAGAACGCCGGGGTCAGGACGGTACGGTACTGGGTGAGGCCCTGGGCGGTTTCCATCTGTTCAAAGGCCGACAGCATGCCGTTAAAAACGATATTGCCGTCATCGCGGAGAATCGTCAAAGCGGCGCGGGATTGGATCACGCTTTCAAGATCAATCGCGTCGTTGTCGGCTACCAGGGTCACATCAAAATGATAGAGCTTGGAAAGCCCTTCTGCTCCGGTAAAACTGACCACGTCAAAGGTGTCCGCTGGTAGCGTGGCTGCCATTGAGGTGAAGCTGAATTTATTCCCGATTGACGTCATAGAACTGCTCCTTGGTATTCGGGCACGTTATTCGGCGGACCGCGCCTGTGCTCGCCTGAAATCCGTTCCCTGGATGTCGCTTTCCACTATCTTGGCGCCATACAGGTCCGCACCAAACATGTTTGCCTGTTTCAGGTCGCATTGGCTCAGGCGCGCATGGCGGAACGAGGCCTTGAAAAAATTGACCCCGCGCAGATCGCAGCTGGTCATGACGGCCTTCATAAAGTTTGCCTCCCGTGCTGTGGCGTTCACCAGGTACACCCGATCAAGCACAACCCTGCTGAAATCGGCTGCATCCAATATTGTCCCGGCCATGCGGGCACCGGAAAGGCAGGCACGTTCCCAGCAGGAACGGCTCAGATCGGTCCCTGTAAATATGGCATCAACAAGGTCGGTTTCCTTGCTGGCCCTTGAAGCGACCAGGGTTGCGTTGCTGAAATTGACGCCCGTGCCCTGCACCCCGTCAAAGGTTGCCTGGCAGGCGTCTGTTTCGCTCAAGCAGGCACGATCAAGGGTGGCATTGGAGAAATCAGCCGCCGTGATCACTGCCCGGTGCAGGTTGGCGCCTGTCAGATCGGCCTTGAAAAAATTGGTTCTGACAGCGGTCGCTCCGCCAGCCTTGCACTCTTTGAGGCTGGCTTCGGCAAAAAGCGCTCCGGAAAGACAGGCCGTGCCGAGATCAGCTCCGTCGAAATTACAACCAGTAAAATCGCCTTCGGAAAGATCAGCCCCTTGCAGCTCCGCCAGGGCAAAGGTGGCGCCAACGGCCTGAACCTTGGTCATGTTGGCCTGTGCCATGCGTGCTTCGCTGAAATCCGCATCTGCCAGCACCGCATTGGTAAACTGGGCGCCGGTGAGGATCGCTGTGGTAAAGGTGGTATTGGCCAGGATGGATCCTGAGAAATCTGCTTGGGCAAGATCCCGGCCGCTGAAATCCAGGCCGCTCAGATCGAACCCGCACAGCTTTTTGCCCTGGGCATGCCGTTTTACGACTGCATCAACGGAATCAAGGGTTTCTTCAGCTTGATCAGCAACGGGGGGTGCAACCGGTTCAGTCTCCTCTTCCGGCGGCGCCGGAGCAGCAGCTTCGCCTGCGGTTGGCAGAGCGGCTGCCATGCTCGTCAACCCGGCAATGATCGTGCCGAAGTCCAGTGAGGCGGGATCGATGTCGGGCAGTATTTTGGCCGCCGCTTCCTGGATGTTGATGCCGGATTTCTTCAGTCGCGCCTCCACGCTCTGAAGCGCGGCGGTCAAGGCTTTTATTTCTTGTTGCGGATCTTTGGGGGCCGCCTGTGGGGAAACATATTTTTTTAGCGCCTCCTCCTTGGAAAGGCCCAGTTTTGCGAAGACCGCGTCGGCCTGCTGGTGGGCATCCGCAATCATCTTCTCCATTTCAAGCTGGCTTGGCGCAACCGTCGGTTCCGGTTTCGGCATGACCTTTGCCATGGCCTGCTCGCGGGTCATCCCCAATCTGGCGAAGACGGCATCGGCCTGGGCATTGGCCTGGGCAATTTTGTCGTTCAGATCCGCCATCATTTTTTCGGCTTCAGGAGACAACGGCGGCGGTTCGGGCGGTTGCGGCAACTCCGGCGGGGCGAGAGGCGTCGCTGCAGGCGGTGGCGGTTCCGGCGCGGCAGGCGGTTCGAGCGGTTCCGCCTCAGGCGGGGCTATCGTGTCGCTGAATTTTTGGCGGTAAAAATCCAGTGTTTCCGGCGGCGCGTTCAACGGTTCCCACTCGGCCATCAGGTGCGCGACATCGTCAAGCGTCTCGTCGGTTACCTGGGCAACGCCCCGGAAGAGCAGAACGCCGCAATCCGCCCCCGGGAAAAGCCAGACCGTCTCCGGGCGCGCCTCTATTTCGGTGAACCTTTCCTTGCCGTCAACCAGGCGGTTCAAGAAGAGACGAGCACGCAGCCCCGGCAAGACCGAGGCGATCTCCGCCTTTTCTGGATGCATATTCACAATCCGGAGCAACTCGTCGCCTTTGAAAAACCCGGCAATCCGTTGATCCACCGGCGCGGAATTGAAATATTCCGGATCGGTATCGGTGGGATAATGGGGCCAGCGTTTTTTCAGCCAGGTGTCATCAAAGGTTCCCAGCAAGCGTTTTCGTTGCGGCCAAAAGGAATTGAGGGCGTTGAATCCCGCCGGTTCCGGACGATCTTTGGGGGAAGTCACCAGATGACGGGGATCCTGAACCTGCGGCAGCGGTATCCTCCCGTCTTGATCGGGCAGCATGCCGACCCCTGTGGGGTTAATCTCCCACCCCTCGCCGCCAAAAGCGTTGGCCCAGCTGATCCGCGTCTCCTTAAACGGTTCGGGGGTGGAAGGCAGTCCAGCTGCGTTCCAATATCTGGCGCCGCTCACATTCAGGGTCTTGGTCAAACCGGCAACCGTCACGCTGACCTGGAGACCAGTGACCGCCTGAGGCGAATGGCCCGCCCCATACACCAGAAATTCTCCTCGTTTTTTGGGATACCCCAGATCAAGGGCTTCTTCCTCGCCCAGTTCTCCTGCCACGACCTGCCACATTTGGGCTTCCTCAAGCAGGCGGTCGTCAAGCGCCGTTTCCAGAGAAAAACAGGCCATGGCTGCGACCGAGAGACAACAATTGTCCCCTATCATGCAAGGGGAAAAAAGCAGGCCAAGATTGTCGGGCTTGATGATCTTCAAGAAATGTACGTCCCCTGCATCAGGAAAAGATCATGCTGAAGCAGCCATCGGCTCCAATATCAAGCTGGACGGCCGAGGGCATGCCGCCGGTCGTCATGTGCGCCAGGATCTCCTGCGAAAGTTGCGGCATGATGGTGCCGCGAACAATGTAGTCGATGTTGCGGGCGCCGGTTTCCACCTCGGTGCAGCGGGCGGCAATGGTCTCCACCACCGCTTCCGTATAGCTGAGTTTCATCTTGTTGTTGTTCAAAAGTTGTTTGGCCATTTTGTTGAGTTTCAACCTGACAATGCCGCTCATGGCTGAGGGGTCCAAGGTCAGGAACGGGACGATGTTCATCCGCGCCAGTAGGGCCGGTTTGAACCAGTTGGACAGTATCGGACGGATAGCCGGAACCAGCACGTCCATGCCGGGGCGTTGGCCGTCGCGGGTCATCTCGGTGATGATGTCGGTCGCCAGATTGCTGGTCAGGAAGAGAATCGTGTTGCGGAAATTGATCTCGCGCCCCTCGCCGTCGCCCATGACCCCCTTGTCGAACACCTGGTAAAAGAGGTTGAGCACATCGGGATGGGCTTTTTCGACCTCATCGAGCAGAACCACGCAGTAGGGGCGATTGCGCACCGCTTCGGTGAGCATGCCTCCTTCCCCATAACCCACATAGCCGGGAGGCGAACCGATCAGACGGCTGACGGTATGTTTTTCCTGAAATTCGCTCATATTGACGGTGACCGTGTACTGTTCGCCGCCAAACATCATGTCGGCCACGGTCAGGGCGGTTTCGGTTTTGCCGACCCCGCTGGGGCCGACAAACAAAAAGACCCCCATCGGCTGATTGGGATCGGCTATGCCGGATTTGGTTGATTTCATCACTTCGCTGACAATGGAAAGGGCGTGATCCTGACCTTTGATGCGGGCTTGAAGCTCCTCCTCCATCCGCAGAACGTTCTGCGCCTGATCACGCAGCACCTTGCCCAGCGGAATGCCGGTCCAGTCGGAAATAACCAGGGCGACCACATCCGGATCCACCTCATACTTGACCATCGGCTCATCTTTCTGGATGTCCGCCAATGCTGCCATGGCGGCCACCAGTTCTTTTTCCAGCTCTTCTTGTGAAACCGGTGTTTCTCCTTCTGTCGCTGGCGCCTCTTTTTTCTTCAGTTCCGCCAGGTTGTTACGCAGCGACACGACCTTGTCGACCGCTTCCTTTTCGAGCTTCCAGCGTGCGGTGATCTCGGCAAGTTCACTGCCGAGTTTGGTAAGCTCCACCTCGATTTCGGCAAGGCGTCCTTCATCGAGAACAACCCCATGTTCCTGGTCGCGCAAACGCGCCGTTTTTTCCCTTTCCAGAGCTTGGATGGCATGCTCGCAATCCTCCAGCCGGGCGGGCTTGGAGGCCATGCTGATTTTGACCCGGGCGCAGCAGGTGTCGATCAGGTCAATCGCCTTGTCCGGCAGGTAGCGCCCGGTGATGTAGCGGTTGGAAAGCTCTGCAGCGGCGATGACCGCGTCATCCCGCACATTGACATTGTGGGATTTCTCGTAGGCCAGCTTGCACCCGCGCAGAATGAGGATGGAGGTTGCAACGGTCGGTTCGTCGAGTTTAACCGGCTGGAAGCGCCGCGCCAAGGCCGGGTCTTTTTCGATATATTTTTTGTATTCGGAGTAGGTGGTGGCGGCTAGGGTTTTCAATTCGCCGCGCGCCATGGCCGGCTTCAGCAGATTGGCGGCATCGCCGCTTCCGGCCGCGCCGCCGGCGCCGATCAGGGTGTGCGCCTCATCGATAAACAAGATGATCGGTTTTGGGGACGCCTTCACCTCGTTGATGACCGACTTAAGGCGATTCTCGAACTCTCCCTTTACCCCGGCTCCAGCCTGCAGCAGCGCCATGTCAAGCCCCAGGATCGACACATCCTTTAGGCTGTCCGGCACATCGCCCAGGGCAATTTTCAACGCCAGCCCCTCGATCACCGCCGTCTTGCCCACCCCGGCCTCACCTACGGCAATCGGGTTGTTTTTCCGGCGACGTCCCAGGATGTCAATGATCTGGCGAATCTCGTTGTCACGGCCAAAAACAGTATCGACCTTGCCGTCACGGGCCTTTTGGGTGAAATCCTCGCAGTATTTGCCCAAGGCGCCGCTGGCCAAGGGGCCGGCGGCGGCGTCTGAACCCGCCACTGTCCCTGAAGGTGCGGTGTCTGCTGTCTCGATTGAGTTGGCCAGAATTTTGAAAAATTGCCCTTCCAACCCCTCCCGGCTGATGGTTTCCAGCAGGTCGGTGTAGTTGCCCCCCGCATAGATGGACGACTTTGCCAGCAGCGCCAGCAGCAATGCACCGGAACGAATGCTGGACTCGCCCAGATTAACCGAGGCCAGCAGCCAGGCCTCCTGAATCCATTGCAGCAGAAGCGGCGAAAAAGCAGGTTTGCCGGCGTTGCCGGATCGCATCTCTTCCAGGGTCCGGTCGAGGCTTTTGCGCAGCGCGGTGCTGTTAATCCCGAACTGTTTGAGAATCAGATACCAGTCGGCTCCGATTTCGTCGAGCAGACGGGAGACCAGGTGCTCAACCGTCACCTCATAATGCGAACGGGAAACGCAGAGTCCGGCAGCCCCTTCGAGCGACCGTGTGCAAAACGGGTTGAGACGTTTGAGCAATGGCTTTATTTCTACACTCAGCATGCATTTCTCCTGGAATTTCAATTATTATAGGGAGCAGAGACGCTGGCCTCGCACCGTGTTGTGACATACCCTTCGGAACCGTCGGCGGCCAGCCAGCTGTTCACCCCTAAAAGAGCGCCCGACTCCTCGCCCAGACTGATGGCCGGTATTTCCGCCCGGTCAAAAAGCACCTCGAAATCGTACGCAAGAGGGGAGGTGAGATACTGATCCACCAGAAAACCAGCCCGGTTCAAAACCGTTCCCCCCGGCAAACAGGCCGAAAATTGTTCCGGCGGCACCGGCCCGAGAATGATGCTGAATTTTCCCATGCAGTCAGCAATTTCGCTCCCCATGTACATGTCCGTACCCAAGGTGGCGTTTGTTATGCCCAGGGAATTGCGCTGGTCCGCAGGAACGGGAACCATCTGCGGAATACATTGCCTGATATGTACCGCTATACCCTGCAAAGCGTCGCTTAACATGGTTTTCAAGCCGAGTGCGGAGCGCGGATGCTGACTCATAAGGCCGGCATACCGTAAAAGCGATCTTCGCTTCTCTTCCTCGGCCGGCGTTCGGTCGCTGGCGTCGCCCATGCCCATCAGGCAATAAATGCGTTGCAGATACTCGCGGTCTTGCTCTTCGCATATTTGCAGGAAGAGATTGTATTTGAGCAAAGAGCGGACAAAGAGCGGGTAAATCGTGGAGTTGACGATGTCTATGAAGTCGCGCGTGACGCTTTTGTCGTCTCCTGCCTCGACAAGGAGATCCTCTGTATAAAAAGACGGCAGAGGCGAGGAGGTTCCGTAGAGACCGAGAAACGTCGTGTTGATGACAAAGCGATGCTCGTCGTCTGCAAGGGGGATCGCCTCAATGCCGGCGATATCGGCAGAGGGAAATCCGAGCGTCAGTTCCGGCCGGATGCGGAGAAAACGACCTTCCAGGGACGCTGCGTCTTTGAGGCCGTACGCCTCCCTTCGCCTGAGGATAAGCCGGAGGAGACGGATCGCCTGAAAGAAGGAGTAGGCAGGGCCTTCCTTGAGCAGGTTCTGTTCTAAATCAGAAAATGTTTTCTGTTCCTTGCTGGCCATGTATACGTTTCCCCGGTGCTGACTTCTCTGATGGTAAGAGACGCGAAGGAATTGATGGTTGAGTACCAACTCAGAAAACGGTCGAGTACTGATCCGAACAGATACATGTCGCCGATGCCGGCAAAATTTTCCCTTTTGAGATGCAAGGTAATGGCGATGCCGCGAGCCATGATGCCCTGCATCAGGCGATTGACGCTTTGAATTTCCACACTTTCTATTCCTACAACCCGCTTCTTGTTGGCAAGAATGGATGCCTTGTCGCGCCCTTCAGTAAAAATGTACAAATCGAGTAATGTCTTGAGCGCTTCAGGACGGTCGATGGTGAGCAGGTTGATTGAGACATGGGAAAGAAGCCGCCACAGGATACTGGCGCCAAGCGGCGGCTGGACATTCATGGTCGCGGGACGGATATTGCTAAATTCCAACAACTCGGGAGAGGTGGAGGTGTGGCGGCAGATGTCCCCCAGACCCAGATTCTCCGGCAACGAGGCATTGGTGCACAGCAGTTTGAGCGACAGCACTTCCTCGACCGGAGCGGTTTCCACGCCCGGATAGGCCACCGAGATGTATGTTTCGAGGCTATCGTCAATAACCGATTTGGCAATGCTTATGTTGTAAACCGCCTGCGCCTCATACTGGGGAGAGAATTGCTGGAAGGAAATGTAGGCTTTTTCCTTCGAGGTCCCCTGCATGAATCCGGAAACTTTCTCAACCGAAATAATCTGATAATCCTTCTGTTTTGCCCCGGATGGGCGGATGAGATAGCGGCTTTTGCGATGATCGTAGCGGATAGGCTCCGCGTCATGATGAAATAAATTGATAATCGGGGTGGCAAAGAGGAGAAATGAATCCTGTTTTATCGGGACCGGAACAGCGGGCTCCTGTTTCAGTTGCAATGAAAGCGAGAAGCTGGAGCCGCGCCCTCTGTTGGTCCAGCGCTCGATCCCTTCTATATCCACGAAGAGAAATTTTTCCGGCAGCATGAAATATTCCTGCAGGAGGCGGTACGCTGGAAATGACTGCGTGGGGTAATGGAGCAGCGCATCTCCTTGACCGAATCCGACAGGTTGGATGGTTGATGCGGGAAGAATGCAGGGTGAACCGTCCGGAGATGACAATTCCACCTGCGCCACATTGGTCATCAAATGATAATAGAGATCGCTGCCCTGGGGGATTCCCCCGGCAAGATAGAGGCGGATCCGTTTCTGGTTCCAGGCGGCAAGCGGAATGCCGGCAAGTTCAAACTGCAGGGTTATTTTGGGGGGCAGACCGGCCCGTTGTTCCATTACAGCATTTTTGATCCTGAGCGGCAGCGCTTCGATGTCAAAACAGGTTCTGAATACACACGAGGTGCCGTCAACCGGGATAGACGCAACCTCAGTGCCGGCGGGGACCAGCAGGGGTTCGCGCAAGGTCGGACGGGGGATAAACACCAAAATGGAAGCGGAGGGAACCGGTCGCAGATAGTGAGGAGCCAGCAGGTTCATGACGCCATGCAAAAGCTCGGGAAATTCATCGTCCAGCTTGTGGCGGACAAGACCAGTCAGGAAGGCGGTTCCCTCAAGGAGACGCTCGACATCGGGATCCGAAGTCTGGCCGCTCAACATGGGGGCAAGGGCGGGATGGGCTTTGGAAAACTCCGCCCCCCGCTCTTTCAACAGCGTCAACTCTTCCTGGTAGTACCGGTTAAACATGGAGATTGCCCCTGTCTCAGACTATGAGGTAACTTTTACCTGCCCGTCGGAGTCAACTATGGTTTCAAAAACTATGGGTTTCCCTTTTTCATCGAGAGCCAGTTTGGCAGAGATGGAAAACCGGAGCGCCAGCAGATCGTCCTGCTGTGTCCTGAAATGGACGACTACATCCTTGAGGCGGGGTTCATATTGAACGATAACTTTTTTTATTGCCGTTTCCAGCTCCGGGATTGACTCTGAGGAGAAGGAGCTTGAGATGTTGGTCAGATCCGGAACACCATATTCCGGATCAATTTCAACAGATCCTTTTTTGGTGTTCAGCACCCTGATCAGGTGTTCCAGCACAGAATTGACAATGGCGCCGGAATCGACGTCAAGACGCCTTTCCGGATTCTCCTCCATTATGCGTATCCGCTCCAGCAGCCGCTCTTTTTTTATTATTTGCATAGATTACGTCGTTTCTCTGTCGAACCGGCAGCGTCAGCAGATGCAGGAAAGGTTGCCCTCTCCACAGGCGTGGAGAGGGCATGGAATCATGGCAGCTTAGGATTTGGGTTTTGTCCAGTCATCATCGGTCTGAGCCAGGGTCGAGCCTTTTTCATCAAGGGAAATCCAGGTGATCTTGCCATAGGTGAACATGACTTCTTCCATGTCGTGATACGGTTCATTCTCTTTCAGAAAGGTCATCGGTTTGTATGCCTTAATCGAAACGATAATGGCCTTTTCAAGCTGAACTTTAGCATAGATATATTCGTTGCCGCTGGTGCCGATGGCGGTGTAGCTCAGTTCCCATTTGGTGATCTGTTCACCCGATGTCAGCGCCTGATACAGTTTGGGTGAAGCGAGATCTTTGTGCTTGGTGATGGAGAAAGGACCATGGACGCGCTGGCCGGTTGCAAGACCTGTGTGCGTATCGCGCGGGATGTGGACTTCATGCTCCATGGCGTAGACCAAAATGGAATCCTTGTACGCTTCCTGGGTGCAATCGCCCTTGATGTCGCTTTGTTTGGCTCCGGTCAATGTTAAATAACTGGTGTTCGCCATCTGCTCGTTCTCCTTTTATTGGTAGTTGAGAAACATGGTCCCTTGGGACCGGATTGATTACGAGTGCTTACTTGTCGAGCTTGCCGACCAGAGAGAGGGTAAAGGAGGAGCCCATATACTTGAAATGGGGCTTGACCATCATGGAGACCCGGTACCACCCAGGTTCTCCGTCAACATCCTCTACCTTAATCTGGGCGGAACGGAGCGGTTTTTTCGCTCGGGTGCTTGCCGTCGGATTATCCATTTCAACAACATACTGCCCGATCCACTTGTTCAGTTCGTCCTCCAATTCGCCCCGTTCCTTAAACGAACCGATGTTTTCCCGCTGAATCACTTTGATATAATGCGCCAAGCGGTTGACGATGAACATATAGGGGAGTTGGGTACCCAGCTTGTAGTTGAGTTCCGCCTCTTTTCCTTCCTTGCTGATGCCGAAATTTTTCGGTTTCTGGCAGGATTGGGCCGAGAAGAAAGCAGCGTTGTTGCTCCCTTTCCGCATGGTCAGAGCAATGAAACCCTCTTCTGCCAGTTCGAATTCCTTACGGTCGGTAATGACGATTTCGGTCGGAATCTTGGTTTGAATCGCACCCATGGATTCGTACTGGTACAGCTCCAGATTCTCTACCGTTCCCCCGCCCTGTGGTCCGATGATGTTGGCGCACCAACGGTAGTTGGCGAAACTTTCGGTCAGGCGGGTGGCAAAGGCAAAGGCGGCATTGCCCCACAGAAAACGATCGTTTCCTGCGGAGACGCTTTCTTCGTAGGTGAAGCT
>JBBQCO010000084.1:0-14193 GCA_038318785.1 Desulfobulbales bacterium
AGGATTACAAAGCCTGTTTGAATCCTCTGAAGTTGCACCGCAGTTCATGCATTTATATGTCATGGCGTCCTCCTTATCATCTTGACGAATCAAACAAGCAGCCAGCCACGCTAGCCACCCTAATAGCACGAAGCTAAGGAAGACGGCGCGGCTTGTCAATGTTTGGAAAACCTAAAAGCAGAGCCGGACAGCGGTCGGCATAGGTTGGGTTGGGTGTATGGTGGGCGAAAATTTGAGACCCGATCGAGGCAAAAAATTTATCCCTTTATATCAGGGCAACATGAACTGGAGCAATATGCACTCGATTTCATATCCCGATTTGTCACAACTGGATATCCTACCACGCCGGTTGACTGTTGGGGGTATCAGCTGGGTGTTTTTTGCTGGTTTTCCATCTTCGTTTATTACACTCAAATAAATGATTGTGGCAGCGCCTCATTTACAGTTAGATCGTCTTAACTAGGCCCATCTGGATGGGCTACTCGTTACCGCGCCTGCCTAGCCAGCTCATTTGGACTGGCTGGCTAAATTTTTACAGGTGTTGAGTGCTAAGATCGAACCCTAAGCTGCCCCTGATCAGGGCGATGAATCTAATTTTTTGATTCTATTTGAAGGTCTTGCGTTGTATTTCAGCATGGTGCCCAACAAACGGAGCCGTTTGTTGGGGGTCGCTCTCCCCTAACCTTCGCAGGAGGTAACAACATGAACAGGAATACAGATGATACGAGTACTTTCCATCTAAACCGGCGTGATTTTCTCGTCGCTTCAGCTGCTGGCGCTGCAACCATAGCCATGGGTGGCCTTCCTGGGATGGCTCATGGAGCGGAGCCCATTATCCTGCCGGCACTACCGTATGATGAGAATGCGCTGGCTCCGGTGATTTCCTCCAACACTATCGGTTTTCATTACGGCAAGCACCATAAGGGGTATGTCGATAATCTTAACAAACTCATCGCGGGAACGGAATATGCCGATCTGTCGCTTGAGAAAATTATTGCCGCGGTAGCGGGCAAGGCTGATAAGGCTGCCATTTTTAACAATGCCGCCCAAATCTGGAATCATACCTTTTTTTGGCAGAGCCTGAGAGCCAACGGCGGAGGCGAACCACCCGCATCGCTCAAACAGAAAATAGAGAATGATTTCGGGAGTCTTGAGGCCTGCAAGAAAGAATTGACCGGAGCTGCCACTTCCCAATTTGGTAGTGGCTGGGCCTGGCTGGTGCTTGATGGCGGTAAATTGAAGACGATGAAAACTGCCAATGCCGATACGCCGCTGACTGCCGGGGTCAAGCCACTCGTCACCATTGATGTGTGGGAGCACGCCTACTATCTCGACTATCAAAACCGGCGGGCTGATTATGTCAGCGCGGTTATTGATAAGTTGATGAACTGGGAGACAGTCTTGAAAAACTTGGGTTGATCTTCAGCCAGTCCGGAGTCGGGGCGCCCGTGCCAATCCCTGGCAGGGCTCCTCGGCAAGTTATGCTAGAGGCGTGACCGCAGGAGGGAGGCACCAACATTACCTTGGGAAAGTACCAATCTTTGGGGTCGTCTCAGAAAACGGAAAATATAGCACGCTAAACAGATGGAGCGGGTCGTAATGGTTTGAATTTTCCAGCGCCAACATTGGTGCCGGTGATGGCGAGGCAAAAGCAGGGGGCAGGTATCATAGCGCAGTAGGGCCAACTCGCACAAGACAACGCGGCGTCGGAGGCCTTCCCGGCGCCGCGTGTTGTGGGCTGAACAGCGGCTTATTCGGCGATAATCAGGTTTGTCTCCGCCCAACGGCGGCGGGATGCCAGTTGGTTATGTACGCCGTTGGTACCAGACGCCTGTACGCAGAGTTTGAAGTTATAGGCGAGCATTGAGCACATGCTGGTCGCCATGGTCCGGACGTCTACGTTGAATGCAACGGAGTCGGCGACGATTCCTGTCCACGATGCCAAAACATCAGGGCGCCCGAACTCGACGGTAGCGCCCGCCGACTCGGCGTAGCGACCGCGGTTGCCAAAGATAGAGTACTTATACATGTGGCCGTCGGCTTCATAGGCGGTGACACGAAATGTGATCTTCCTGTCCACACCCAGCGTCAGGTTACCGCAAACCGTAGCAGAGGGCGAAATGACATCCAAGGCTGCTTCGGGAAGACCGTTGTCGATGCGGATCATCGGGAGTTCGTAGACCCCTGCAGGGGTATCGGAGGCATCGAATCCGCTGATACGGAGTTTGTAGTAGCCGTTGACGACGTTGTTGGTGTTCCAGGCCACTTTGAGCGACGGTTCTAGCCAGCTCATCGGAGGCTCGATGTCGATGTTGCGGTATCTGCCGCCTGGCAGTGCGAGGTTTCTGGATTCCCAAACTCGTGCGGTGTCGTTCCACTCAAGGTTGGTGAGCGGTTCGCCAATGGATTTCCAGATTTCTCCTGCGATGGCGGCGCCGGAGGAGTTGGTGCGGAGAATCTCCACCGTGTAACTGGCGACGGCCGGCGCTGCTGCGAACAGTCCGTGGATGCGAAGCGTGTCGCAGAAGGGCTCGCGTGTGACCGGGCTGCAGGGATCGCCGACCTTGCTAAAGGCGTAGCCGTTGACGATGCGCGTGGCATCGACGGGGAGGAGGCCGATGGTCTTGAAACGAAAACCCGTGGCAGGCTTGGTGCCCGCATCGACAACACCGGTCACCGATTCAACGGGGATTCGATAGTCGCGATGGTAGTCCGTGTCAATGTTCCAGTCCACGTCCAGCATGGGGGCTTCATGAATGAGGGTCCAAACGCCGTTGATGTAGAGGTAGAATTTGGCGCGAATGTCAGGCTTGAGATCGAAGGGTGGCAGCGGTTTTACCCCAATTTCAGGAAGGAACGGCGAGAACTCCGGTTTCTCCAGGAACGGATGTACAGGCTTAATCCGCTCCCAGGGTCTGGTCGGAAGAACTCCAAACTTGAAGTGGAAATCGTAGGTTCCATCTACGCGGGTGTAAGCGCTTCCGAGAAAGTCGCGCCGGAAGATGAAAGGCGGGAGGATTGGCCCGGGAATTTCTGTGCCGGGGAGAGGTGAGAAACGATCGGTTTTGATATCGACCTCGTAGAAATCGATGCGACATCCAGGCAGCGTTGAGAAATAACTCGGGTGCTCGACGTAGACCGTGCCATGCACATGGTACTTCCGTGCTCTAACCTTTATGTACTCCAGAAGGCTGCCGGGGAGGTAGATGCGATCATTTAGGCTAAACACCGTCTTTGAGCCCTTCTTCGGCACAAAGCGGGAGGAATTGATAACTTTCGACATGCCAAGCTTTCCTGCTTCCTCCGGGGTGAGGGAGGCGGGATAAACCTTGAGTTCGATTGACTCGGGAATGGCTTCAAACTCAAGTTCAAGAAGATATTCGCCGTTCGCTGAGATTTGTGTTTCTGCAAGACACTTACCGTTCGACATAATGCAGACGTTAAACATGCCACTGTCGAGGGCCGTCTTGCCCGAGGTATCCACGTTTCCATTCATTACCAGTTTCATAACGACTCCTTGATTGCTGTGTTCTTGGCATGGGTGGGAAGTGCTGGACGTTGGCTGCTTCCCTCGTTGATTGGGTTACGTTAATGATGTGCACCTCATGTCCGACGCAAAACATCATCTTACAGACCGGGTACTGACCAGTGAATTTAATCTCAAGTTAGTTCAACAAAAAGCGCGTGACCCGCAGCGTACAATTCGAGATCAACACGCCTCCGTTGGGTGATTCGCACTGTTACTTCTCCTTGCTGGCCAAGGCCCGGGCCGCGTGCACCGTGGCTTCACATTCCAGTTGCGGAACCTGCGAATAGCCGTTGTAGCGCAGGGAATCGCGGATAAGATTGAGCAGATCGGTTCGGCTCAGACTATTGTTATTTCGCGGATATGCTTGCAGAAGTAATAAGTGAAGGCACCGTCGTTGTAGCTGCCACCGATATAGGCATCCCCTCCGAGGTCTGGCTGTCCTTGCAGTCGGCCCAGAGGATTGGTGGACGGCTTCGCGGCGGCGCTTGAGTCGCTTCGTAGGCTTTAGCTGATCCTCTTTCCACTCTTAGCGACAAACAATGTCCAGCGGGGGCGGCTGGAATTGGCCGGTCCTAACTCCGGGGGCCGACCAAGGTCGGCGTCTTCGAGGCCGGCTCTAGAATGCAGTAGTCAAGCACTACTTCCAGCAATACCCCCTTGGGCAGTTAGCTGAAGATGGCGTTCAAGTAATCATAGGTGATGAAGGTGCCATTCCAGTCCATGTCATAGGGGCAGATCAGTTCATTCACGTTGTAGTTCAATTCATCCTTGGGGGCCCCGGTCTCGAATCTGCGAGCCATGTCCCGAGTAATGGAGGAAAAGAAAATCGCTCGCTTGGGCGACTTTAGTGAGCCACTGCAAACGGTCGAGAATCCCTTGCATGATGGCGCGACTGTAAAGGAGTACCCGTACGTTGTTGTTGCCAACATTGAAATAGCTTTTGAGGATGCCCCGTATATTGATGACATCGTTAACACACCCCTGCAGATCGCTGATGCTCTTGTAGTCATTGATGCCAACAAGTAGTGCCTTTTTTACCTTGATGTGCCTCCTTTAGTTATTGTCATTTCAGGTTGTGGTACACTGCGGTTATGTGGCTAAATTTAAGCTTATACTTTAAATTTTAAACCTTTCCGATCAAAAAACAATAAAGTAAAAACGGGTGTTTAATGGATAGGCTGAATATCTAAAGAAGCCGAAAAGGCATGCGGCACAATAATTTTAGGGGAGGGCTAACTAGGGTCAGAAACAAAAGGAATTAAAGAGCAAGCAAATAATTAACGATATGACCAAGAGGTTCGCTCAAGGTGCTACTGAAAAAGCAGTACCTTGAGGTGCAGGTCGGCAGGAGGTAAAGCGGCGGTAACTGTGATTATTGAACTGGTTGAGGTTTACAGGAGGTATGTGAACCGAGCGCAACAAAAAGTGGCGCGTTTCCTGTTGATGTCATGGCCGCCATGATTTTAGCCAGAAACTCCCCAACCATTTCAAATCAACAACCGAATTCTGTTTTATTAATCCCCATCACTGCTGTATTCTCGTTGGCCATTATTCACCTGTTCAAGTAGAAATTCATAAATACAGGAAAATGCGAACGCTATATTTTACCCCTCCTTCGGTCCGGTTTTTTGTTTGATTTATAAATGACAAGGAGCAATTTTATGGTTGCTGGGCCGGTGATGCGGCCAACCGAACCGCCGCCAAGATACCGGCGCCGTTGGGAAGTTCGATCGGCAACCGCTGAACCTGGTCGAACCCGGCCTGGCGCATCATGGCCACCAGTTCCGCCTGGGCATAGGCCTTGCCTTCTGGTGTGCCGATTAGCATGTTCAGGGAAAAAAGCGCGGGGTGGAGCGGTGCGGTACGGCTGTCATCGAGGATGAACTCCTGCACCAGCAGCAGGCCGCCTTCCACAAGCGTTGCGGCCGCCTTGGCGACAATGGCGGCGCAGGTTTCCGGGCCTTCGCTGTGGAGCAGGTGAGAAAGCCAGACCACGTCAAAGTCCGAACCGATGGGGTCGGCGATAAGATCGCCGGCGGTAAAGGCTATGCGATCGGTCAGATGAAACCGGCCTACCGTTTGTTCGGCAAAGGGACGGGTTGTGGGTAGATCGAAAATGACCGCAGTCAGCTCCGGGTTCTGTAGGCAAAAGTGGATGGCGTATGTGCCAGGGCCGCCAGCCAGGTCGAGCAAGCGACGCCGGCCGTCCAGGTCGATGGCTGCCGCCACGCGCGGAGCAAGCAAGGAGGCCAGGTTGTACATGCCCATGAGAAAACTTTCCCGTTCAAGGCCGTCGGCGTCGTGGGACGATCGCTTGCGCACCGGCCGCCCGAGCCGGACCGCTTCATCGAGCCGGCTCCAGCCATCCACCAGAAAATGGTGGTGCATGATGATGTGCCCCAAATAATGGGGCGACTGTCGGGCGAGGTACTCGCTGCTGAAGGGGGTGGTGCTAAAGCGGTCCTCTTCCTTACGCAGAAGGTCCATGGAAGCCAGGGCATGGAGCAGCATGTCAAGCCCACGACCGTCAACCTCGAGCAGGCGGGTTAGGTCCGCAATCGTCATGGAACCATGGGCCAGGTGACTGAAGACATCCAGTTTGACCCCGGCATGCAGGGTGCATGGTTTCCAACAACCGCTGGCCAGGTTAAGAAGTTCCGGGACAGTCATCGCGGCGTTGATCTGCTCCGGCGCGTTTGAAGTGTGCATCGCTGTCTGCCTCCTTAATAGGCCAATATATGGTCAGTTCCTATTATCATGAAAATATTTTACGATAATTTGAGGTTATAGCCCACAACGTCAACCCGCCATTGCTCTGTGCGAATCTGATTATCGAATTCAGGATGTCATCCATTCATCGCATAGCCATCGGTCGCTATTTGGGGTTACCCAGAGTTCATTTCACCGACCTTCCTTAGTTTCATAAAAGAAAATGTCAGTCGCCATCGTGCATACTCCCACTTGGCGAACCGTAGACGCTGAGTCATAAACCACGAGAAGGGAACTGGCTTGATCACCATGGAGAGAAAACAAAGTCATGCCCTCGGCGTGGTCTACCCCCTGGCCGTAGGGTACATCGAGAACTCTTTCCAACCCGGTAGTCGGCACCATTCCCTCTTCTGTCTTCACCGTTCCATTTGGCCATCGGAAGATCGTAACAGGGCCATCGATGTTCATGGTTGGACCTGCCAGGATCAGGAGATCACTACCTTGCCGGCACAGATCTCGGATGCCAAGTCCTCCTAGGTGCAGGAAGTGCTTTCGATAACAGCGGTCATTTGGACCGATAGCCTTCAGTTGCAGGGTGCCATGATCGGCGCCGTCTACCAACTCCACTTCTAAAATCACTGCCCAGCCACGCAGGACCGGTCCGCGCAACCCAATGAAGAGACGCGTTCCCGCAACAGCTAACCCCTCAACATCGAACCCATTGTCCTTGCCGGGAATTGCTAAAAACGCCCCCAGGTGTTCATCATCCCTCAGCGCCTCAAACAGGTCGTTGGTTTTCTCGTTCCCACGCAGTTGGGCGGCGGTTGCTTTCTTCCCCTTTCGTTTATCTTCCGTGACTAGACGATATGTTCCCTCACCCTCAACAACAGGGATGCGGGCCAGGAGGTACCGATTGCCGTCTCTGCTTATTTTGGCTAATTGCTTCTGCGCCTCCTTGCTCCCTTTGTTCAGGTCCGGATTTTTCCGTTTGAGGCTGTGCGATCCCACAAGCCAAAGATAGCCGTCTTCATAGGCCAACCCTTCTATGTCAGCTTCTTCCAGGTTCTTCGAAGGTGACAACGGCAGATGAAGATAGTTGTTCAGTGAAAATCGTGTATGATTCCCGAAAGAAAGGCTATCGTCACCAGCTTCTCCCGTGATGAGGGAGAGACGCTCCAGACTGACTGTTTCATCGTTGGCAAACCAGAGGGTGTCGCCGATCTGCACCACGGCGGACAACCCAGCCCTGAGTTCTTTGCCTCTGCCTAGTTTATTCTGTTCAGAAGAAAACTCCAGGAAGGCAATCTTTGTTGTGCTCATGAGAAGTTTCTTGATTTATTTTTTTTCTTTGGCGTCCTTCACTTCGATTTTTTTCGCCGTCATCGTGTACTCAACGGTTACCTTTGAACCAACCTTCAATTCGCCGTCCACCTTGGTTGCTGCATCACGAGAAACTTCCCATTTTTCATTGCCCTTTTCCAGGACAATAACATCACCTTTGACCTCCAGAACCGGACCGGTCACCTGATAGGTTTTAGGGCCTGCCGCAAAAGCCATAGTGGCTGCAGCCATCAGAACAAAGACAAAAACCGTAACTTTTTTCATCAGCTTATCCTCCTTTATACGTGGGATGACTTGACCGCCTTCCTGGGTGCCATTTTACCGATTCCCAACCCCTTTCGACTTGTGAATACCTACCGAGTTAAAAGTTATTTGAACCCATCATCTTTGTGCCTTAGCCACCAGCCCCCACCAATCTCAGGGGGCCGAAGTCCGATTTCGTAGCTGTAAATTATACCCATTTCATTCTCTCGCTATTTTTTGTTCCTTCAACTTCTCACGCAACTGTCCGCTCGGACGGAAAGTGATCAGTTGAATAAATAATTATGGTTGAATAATCTAGTCTTAGGCATTGCCAATGAAATCTGCCAGCTATATAATTGAATTACAGCCAAGTCATCTGACCTCGCACAGGTGTCCGACTATCGCTCGGGGCAGTTCGATGAATAATCGAACGTGCAATAAAGTCATCGAGTCACGGGGGAATGACGAAGCTAAAAGAGTCGAGTCATCTGGCCTCTCAATGGAGAATCCTCCAGTAGAGGTAGGCGGGTAAACAGCCATCCGCTACGCCAGAGTGACCCGGCTTTTCTTTTTTGTTTTATGCAATCCCCGACAGGTCTTGTCAGTGTCACATACAAGCAATATATTTTAAATGCTGTCACTGAAATTCTGACCTCCCCAAAACGGATGCCCGAGGGTTGCTCGGGGCGTGTCGATTATTGATCGGACGTACAAATGGTAGCCATCCGGTTAGGTAAGAATGATTTGGCCGATATAAGTCGAGTCGTTTGGCTCTCACTGGTGACTCTTCTTACCAGATAGGGGGTGGCGAGAAGTGCCTACCCTGAAGCCAGATGGCCCGGCTTCTTTTTTGTTTCCACCATCATTCTGGAATCCGCCTAAATTAAAACAAGGGAGAAGAAAACAGTCTAACACTCACATTAATCCGGGATGTTCGCTGATCTCATTATCAATCCCATCAGGATCAGGGGCGTTAAAACGTATAATATTCTGTAGATGAAACAGGCTTTCAGGTGTGATCTTGGTAAATCGCACACTCACTGATTCCCCATCACATCGAGCGATTTCACCGTAGACCTCCACCCCCAAGTCAGGATTTGCTTGTTCCAAAGGAAGCCAAAACCGGCAGGTAGCACCAACTTCCAAGCGTACACTCGTTACCAACAGACAACCTCCAACACTGAGATTCTCAACATTCGAAAAGGAAATGACATTGCTGTTCACTGTCAAATCCGCTGCCATGTTGAACTGAACTCGAGTGAACCGCCGTTTCTCTTCTGACATTGCTTGCCCTCTTTCTTTTTATCCCTGCTTGATGGTGTCAAAATACCTTTGTGGTCGACCCATATTTATTACATCACCAAAATGTGTCTCTTGGATTCCATGAACTGGGGCATGGATACGTCTGATGCCATCGGTGAGGGTTGCATAACTCCAGGGAAAAGCTTTCCAATCTCAAGACCACCATGACCTTAACGACTCGCTACGACGCGGCGAAACGTGCCGCCGTCACTGCTGCCAATCTAATTTTATCGTGACTATAACCCCGATACTAACATAACCATCCTGATTCCCTTGTGGCCGGTGCACAATGCCACAATGGTTACCGTTCTTTTGGCTTGGAATTACTTTGTAGCGATCAGAGCATTTAACACCATGAAGCCGCAATTGAGCACATTCCGTGCTGGTTAACTCCCTGCCCTCGGCTGGGACCTCGCTGTTCAGAACCCTGTACTCCTGCATGAGTCATACCTCCAAAATGCATGATATCAGTATTTTCATGGCATTGAATGGAAAAATCATCTTGAAGGGAAATTGTGGTCAGGTTGAGGCATACCCGAACAGTGAACTCTCGCAACCCCCCTCCGTATCTTGGAGTCAAGAAGGATTTTTAAGAGCAGAGGCGAGCAGAGTTGAGTTAAACGCCGAGGGGTGATCACGAATTTCCTATTCTTATGGCGATACCCATGCCGCAAACTCAGGAGTATTGTTTCGCGGGCTGTTCACCTGGCTGCTCACCCGGTATGCCTCCATTGATTCATCCTGGTACGGCGCCAGCATCTCCAACGCCCCTTTCTGCCCTGTGCCATGATCAAGCCAAGCGGCCAGTGCTCCTTGATTCAAGATCACAGGCATTCGGTCGTGGATCTCCCGCATCAACTTATTGGCTTCGGTGGTGATGATTGCGCAGGAATCAATCTCCTCGCCTCCTTCTCCTTGCCAATGATCCCAGATACCAGCTAGGGCAAAGTATTGGCCATCGGTTGGCCCGATGAAATAAGGCTGTTTGTGTCCTTCGATCAACTTCCACTCGAAGAAACCGCTTGCCGGAATGATACAACGCCGTTGTTTGAACGGACCTCGGAAGGACAGCTTTAACTCAATGCCTTCGACCTGGCGTTGATCAGAGGAAACTTGGTTTTGGCACTCTTTGACCAGAACGGCGCCAGTCCCCAGTGGAGCAGGGCATATTCGATTTGGCCTTTCTCAGGGGAAGTAAGAATGGCGAGAATATTCTGGGTAGGAGCAATATTGTAGCTCTCAAACGGGGGAGGCTCCGGTAGATGGAGAGACTCGTAACCGAAAGATCCATTACCGAAATAATCGAAACGACTGCACATTTTTTTTGATCAAGTGATGAGATGACTGAGGGCGATAACTGCTCCTGCAAATGTGGCGCCGGTAACCATAAGCGCCAAACAGCACCCTGCATTCCGATTTTGAGGCTGTTTAACGTCCTTTTCTTCTTCGAGAATGGCGATATCGATGGCATCGAATTCACCATCACTATCTATATCTGCAGGGTCATGGTTCACAGAGATAGTTTGACTGGTCGAATTTCTGATCTTTGTCAATCAGCACTGAAAGAGAGTATTAATATTGCTGGTACTTGTGCACCAAGCCTGGAAGCTCGCAGAATGGAAAGAGATCGTATGGTAAGCGGTTTCGGCTGGACACTAAACCCCATAAAGATGCGCTTGATCAAAAATGGTCAGGTGCTTTTTTATGGGGCGATGGAAGGTAAGGCGAGCTATAAAAATGGTTCACCTTAGTGGCCGGTGGAACTTCAAATTTCCAGTCAACAGCCTGAGCTTGTTCAGCGTCTCCCGACTCTGTTCACCGGTCCGCCGAGGTTCATGGGCGCAGCGCCCACCCCCCGTGCCCCTACACCGACACCGGGTGTAACGCCCACGCCAGGTGCGCCAAAACCGACGGTCGAGCGCCGGGCAACCCCAGCATAGCTGACCGGAGTCGCCGGTGCGCCCACGATTGCTTCCGCAGAAGAGATCAGGTCACCGGAGGAGTTCGGAATGATCTGACCATTCCAAGCCCACGCAGCAATGGCTAGTCCAAAGAGGAGTAGGTATTTTCTCGTATTGTCTTTCATTTATCACCTCCTGCCGGCTTTTCCGGCGGTAATTCGTCGAGTCCGATGAGATCTTCGGGATTAAGTTTTTTCGCTCCGACTGGCGGGACGAGCACAAAGGTATCTTTTGTTGGTTCAATACCCGTTTTCCAGCTTTTGACACGAAGCGTGTATTGCGGTGCGCTGTTCAAGGTTTTGCTGGTGATCACGAGTTTGCGCGGGATGGGCTTGTTTCCCACTTCGACCCAGAGCTGCCAGTCTGTATCAAAGTTGCGGAAAGCAAGATGTTCACATTCCTGACCATCGATGATTCCCTGACCGATATGCTTAGCTTCTTGAACGCCTGCAATGAGGGTATCGTAGGAATTCGTCAAGAGAAGGTCTGCCCCAGGAAGAGCGACGCCATGACCAGCACGCAGCGCTTCGATCAACTGGTCCACGGTACCTGATGCCTCAAACTGGGCATAGCCGTTGTCTTTTTTACTCATTATGCTCACTGTCTTGCCGTCGAAGAACAATGCAACATCCGCGTGGCCGCTGATCCGATGGGCGCGCAACTTGTCCGGGCGGCTCAACGCCGCATCTCCGGAATTGGTAAACTGGATTTTTTCCAGTTGCGGGGTGATCACCTCGATGTCGCTGTCAAAACTCAGTTCGATCGTTTTTTGGCTGCTCACATAATCCGACATGGCCTTGAGGATCGACTTGGCATCGCGTTCTTGCTCCTGGGCGGTTGCCGGCCCTACCCTAATGAGCGTCAGTGTTATGATTGCCGCAAATAAGGTAAATTTTAACCTTTTCATTTCTTTTCTCCTCCCTGTTGATTGTTGCAAACAATTTGGATGAGCGCCTCTTTTTTCAATCAATATTTCATAACATAACTCATTTGAGCTTTTTTCAAAATGACGGAACCAAACAGTGCATCCTGTGTGTATCTTCGAAGGAAGAGGTAATTTGACGAAGTCATTTCGGGCACATGCGAGATGTCTCAACCTTCCGGGTTATAAATTTTCTCCTTCCAGTCGAAATGACGGAACTGGGAACCATTCATTATGCAAAAGGTTCATTTGAGTCGTGCGTACTCGATCTCGAAGCTCTGCCCAGTGCAGGAGTCCTGCTCGTTTCATAATCCTTGCCCCCAGCGGTACTGCCAGACAACACCGATCAGGTCGAAATCACTCCCGATTCGAGTGGAAACACCGCTACTCGCGTTCAGCTTCATCGAGTTGTTCCGATTCACTGGCAGGGCTAGAGTGGCACCGATACGTGAATTATCCGCACGGTCATTGCTCCGTGTCCCGTCGATGGTCGTGCGTCCGCCGTAATCGTAGGTCCCGCTCAAAGCAACCCATATTCCATGGTCCAAATTGTACGTCGCGTGCACCTGGGAGGTAAGAAGGGGAGCTTGCTCAAGCCTCCTGGCGCCGAGATATTCATCATTGTCCGCAAAAAGCGTCATCCCGGAGGATAATTCCAGGGTGAATGATCCCCACGCTTTGGAGATGCCGATATCCGGCTTGGCCCACCAGCGATTGTTACCAAGGTTCACCAATTTGTCCTGATCATATTGACCGATGGGTGCAGACACCTGAATGCTTGCCCCGATAAGCACATCCTGCTTATATGTGGAGAAATCGGCCATGGGCAAGGCGGGAGCACCATAAAAATTGACCGTAAATCGGAAACGCGGATCATTCAGCCCGGAAACGTGTCGATCACGAGCCTGACCAGCGAACAGCGCACTGCCGGACAACTCAGAATAGGGCAGGATGACGTCGAACTTGCCAGATTTGCCATACACATCCAAGGCTCGGGCATAGGCCAGGATGCCGGTGTGCATTTTGAGTTCGGCGTCCTTGATCGGCAATGATGCTGTGGTTGCCAGGCCTCCGTCCGTGAAGGTATACCCTGATAGCAGAAAATTGACGCCCACCGGCGTATTGACATAGGCCCGTGGTTCAATTTCACCGGCATCAGCCCTTGCGATCATGAACAGGAGCACGGCCGATGCAGCCAGCAGGAGTGGCCGGAGCATGAGCCGTAAATGGGGCTGGGGTAACATTATTTTCCCTCCCGATTGGTCAACCTTTTTCCAATCAAGGTGCACTGAGGTAGAGTGGAAAAAACGGACACCATGACTCCTGGCTATACTTGGGGTGTCATCATTTCAGGACATTTTCTATACTAGGGTTTGGCAAGATCAGCCAGAAGTTGCTGGAATTTGGAGTCAGCACGCAACAGGCTTCTCGCGCTGGAAATTAACGTGTCAACTTCATCACTCGTTAGGCTGAATGAGGTGGGAATCTTATTCAGAAACAGCTTTAATTGCGGTTGCGGAGTTTCTTCAAAATTTATTTGTATGAAGTAGGAAGTGACGGGATGCTCAGGCGTCGACATCTGCACCGCCCAGGTATCAAGACTGTTTTTCACTTTGTCTACGGTTGCAGCGTTATAGCGGTGTAATTGAACATCGGTCATGGCGTTCATAGCGTCAAGCATGGATGGCTGCTCAGTAGTTTTATCCATGTTAGATTTGTGTTCGGTGGATGCATTGACTGCCAGGAACACGACATGGCGTGGAATTTTCCTTTGCATTTTTTTGATCATAGCGGCTGGCCCACCTGATATGGCTATGACATCAGTCATGGCGCGCAGACCCATATTATCGGTGATACCACCGTCCACGAAATGAATGTACTTTCGGTTTTCTTTGTCTTTGTAGGACTGTAATCCTTTGAGCATTTGGGAAAATTCTTCATTCTGATTTGCAAGCTCAGTCACATGTGAATTCAATGGAATGGCATTGCAGCCCTCATAGTTTTCAATCACCACCGGGTTGAAGACTACGGGCACGGCGGATGATGCCGCAACAGCCCTGGACACAGGAAAAGAACGGAGATTGGAACAGAGTAAATTGAAATAATCTTGTATAAAAGAAAAGCGGACGCCATAAGCCAGATCAGAAGCATTGATAATGATCATGGGACGATTCGGCCGGACCATG
>JBBQCO010000085.1:0-13758 GCA_038318785.1 Desulfobulbales bacterium
TCGGCGCCGGCCTCTCCGGTATCGGCGCCGCGTACCACCTGCAGGTCGAGTCACCGGACCGCACCTATCTCCTCCCGGATTAGCTGAACCTCTTGTAGAAAGGATTGAAAAAATTCCCCAGGAAAGTCGGCGTGGTGGAGCTGGTCAGGGTGATCACCGGCCAGGCCGAGGAGGACGAATAACTCTCTCGGGTTTAAGAAAAATACGCCATGCGCTAGTGATCGGCGTCAACGAGGTGCCTCAATGAAATCCCAAAAAATCATTCGTTTTTTTATCGCTTTGTGCGGTTGCGCCACTCTGGCTGGGTGCGCTGCCAACAGCGGTCCGAGCGGAAAATGGGAGATGGACGCGAGCGTGCAGCAATCTGTTGAAACAGGTACGGTGCTCCCGGATCATACCTATTATTATATCGGCTCCTCTGCCGCGCCTGATTCGATTATCGCGATCAGCAATCAATTCACCCTGCGTACCAGAGTCTGGGCCCAAGTCGACATGAACGAGCAGCTGCTCAACGATTGGCTGCAGTGGTATCGGACGGAACACTACGGCCCCGGCTGCGAGTATCGCGGCGGCGTCATCCTTACCCCCGACGGGCGGCAAGCGGGAATATGGTATTCACAAAACATCATCAATCTTATCTACATGCCCGAGCCCGGCGTGATCGAGGTCTACCAGCCCCACTCGATTTCAGGCAGAACCTGCGGTAAGGAAAATGATGATGGGTTTTTGGGTGGAATGCGCTGAACAGCCGAGCCGGAGAAAGGGGGGCTGTCGCTGCGGCAAGTGAGGTGGGATTGCCCCGGCAATCTTGTCTCTCTTGTGTCGGTTTTCAGTCCCATCCTAGCCGCCTTTTTTCGACGAAACCCTGGCCTCGCAACCTTCCCAAGACCTCTTTCTTTTCTTTGATGGCATTTTCCTGCCCCCTTGCTCACTGCTTCCGTTGTTATAAATTCCGTCATTTGGTTGACAAGCAGCGGTACTGGTTTATGGTTTGCACCGGAATCATCTGCCGGGATTTGTTCACTCTTTTTAAAAATACACCTGTTACGTCATGCTCCTTTGTCTGATTCTCTCCCAAGTTGTTGTGGTTGTCGCTGCCCGCATTCCCTCCTTCCCCGGCCGTTCCGGCAACAGACCTCCAATTCGGACAGGCTGATTTTTGGCCTTTTTAGCCGCCCTCTGCAGGGCTGCTTTTTTATATCAGGAGATCACTATGATCCATGTCGAACATCTGACCAGGACCTACGGGCCGCTTAAGGCGGTCGACGATGTCTCTTTTTCCATCGGGCCCGGCGAGATCGTCGGTCTGCTCGGCCATAACGGCGCCGGAAAGACCACCATCATGAAAATGATGACCGGATTTCTCGAACCAAGCGCAGGCTCGATTAAGGTCAACCAGTTGGAGCTGGCAACCGATCGGCGCGCCATCCAGGCAATGATCGGCTATCTCCCGGAGAACTGCCCGCTCTATCCGGAAATGACCGTGGCAGGCTACCTCGAATATCTCGCCACTCTGCACGGGGTGGATGGGGAGCAGATGGGGACGCTGCTCCGCGAGACCCTGGAACGAACCGCGCTCGAAGACAAGGCCGGGCAAACAATCGGCACCCTTTCGCGCGGCTATCGCCAGCGAGTCGGCGTGGCCCAGGCAATCCTCCACCGCCCCCGGATCGTCATCCTCGATGAACCGACCAACGGCCTTGATCACACCCAGATTCAGCACATGCGTGGCTTGATTCGGGAACTGGCCAAGGAGGCGACGCTCATCATCTCCACCCATATCCTCCAGGAGGTCCAGGCTGTCTGCGACCGGGTGATTATTATCCAGCAGGGCCGCAAGGTTCTGGATGCCCGGCTGGCCGAGCTGAGTGCCGGCCAGCGGCTCCTGGTGCTGACTGATGATCGGCAGGAAGCCGTTGCCCTGTTGGGCAGTGTCGAGGGCGTTGCCAAGGTCGAATCTTTGCCTGCCGGCAACGGGCCAGCCTGTTTCGCCCTTTCCGGTCCCCAACCCGCGCAAGAACTGGCACCGGTTGTGGCCGCCGCTGTGACCGGCTGGGGCTGGAACCTCTACGGTCTTTCGCCCGAATCGCGCAATCTGGAAAAAATATTTAGTGAAATCAACATGGCTGCCGGGAGGGAACAATGATTACCTTGCGCAGGGTCGCCCGCCGGGAGTTGGCCGTCTTTTTCGCCACCCCGGCCGCCTTCATCTTTTTTGGCGCTTTTTTGGCTGCCACGCTCTTTATTTTCTTCTGGGTCGAGACTTTTTTCAGCCGCAACATCGCTGATGTCCGGCCGATGTTTGAGTGGATGCCGCTCTTGCTGATCTTCCTCTCGGCGGCCATCACCATGCGGGTCTGGTCCGAAGAGCACCGTGCCGGAACCCTGGAGCCGCTGTTGACCGCCCCGGTCAGCCTGCCTGCTCTCGTTGGCGGTAAATTCGTCGCCTGTCTGAGCCTGGTGGCTATCGGACTTGTGTTGACGCTGCCGCTTCCGGTGACGGTTTCCTTTCTCGGTCAGCTCGACTGGGGCCCGGTTTTCGGCGGCTATCTGGCGAGCCTCTGTCTTGCCGGGGCCTATATTGCCATCGGTCTTTTTGTCAGCGCCCAGTTCAACAGCCAGATCGTCAGCTTGATCGTCACCACCCTCGCGTGCACAGGGCTCTACCTGCTCGGATCCGATATCCTGACCAATTTTTTCGGCAATCGGGGCGGCGAGCTGCTCAAGCTCCTGGGCGCCGGTTCGCGCTTTGCCGCCATCACCCGGGGGGTGATCGACCTGCGTGATCTGGTCTATTCACTCAGCCTGATCGGTCTATTTCTTTCCCTCAATGTCTACAGTCTGGAGCGGCAGCGCTGGGCTGGCAATCCGGTGAATCCCCATCACCGCCGGTGGGCGGCATTGACCGGGTTGCTGACCGTCAATTTTCTCCTGGTCAATCTCTGGATGGCCCCACTCGGCGACCTGCGCACTGATCTGACCGCAGGCCGCATCTATTCGATTTCACCTGCCACCCGGTCTTACCTGGATCGGCTGCAGGAGCCGCTTCTAATCCGCGGCTATTTCTCGGCCCAGACCCATCCGCTTCTGGCTCCCCTGCAGCCGCAGTTGCGCGACCTGCTGCGCGAGTACGAGGTGGCCGGCAAGGGCAGGGTCAAGGTTGAGTTCGTCGATCCCCAGGAAAAGCCGGAGCTGGAGCAGGAGGCTGGGGAAAAATACGGTATCCGTCCCGTGCCCTTCCAGACGGCCTCCCGCTATCAGACTGCGGTCACCAATTCCTATTTTGATATCTTGATCAAGTACGGTGACGAGTTTGTCACCCTTGGTTTCCAGGATCTGATCGAAGTTAAGAGCGAGGGCGACACCAAGTTGGAAGTCGAGCTGCGCAATCCTGAACACGACATCACTCGGGCGATTAAAAAGGTATTGTATAGCTATCAGGGCGGCGGCAATCTGTTTAGCGGCATTGGCAGTCCGGTGGTTTTCCACGGTTACTTCTCGCCCGAGGCTAAGCTGCCGCAACCGTTGATTGACTTACGGAACAATTTGGAGAGTGTGCTGGCAGATCTCAAGCAGCAGGGCGGCGACAAATTCTCGACCAGTTTTGCCGACCCCGAGGCCGAGGGTGGCCAGTTAGCGGCCCGTTTGAGCAAGGAGTTTGGCATGCAGCCCATGGTGGCCGGTCTGCTTTCGCCCGAGACTTTTTGGTTTTACATGACCCTGGAGAGCGGCGGTCAGCAGGTGCAGGTGGCCCTGCCGTCGCAACTCGACAAGGCAGCCCTGAAGACAACGATCGAGGCCTCGTTGAAACGCTTTTCCAAGGGTATGCTCAAGACCGTGGCCCTGTACACGCCGCCTGCCAATCCGTCCATGGCCCAGTTCGGCATGCCTGATCAGGGAAACACTTTCCAGCTTTTGCAACGCTTTGCCGAGCAGGAACACCGGGTTAAACCCGTAGATCTGAGTACCGGGCAGGTGGACCCGGAGGCGGATATCCTGGTGGTGGTTGCCCCCGAACGGTTGCAGGAAAAACAGGTCTTTGCCATTGATCAGTTTCTGATGCAGGGCGGCACCGTGGTTCTGGCCACCTCGCCCTTTGATGTCAGCCTCCAGGGGCAGATCAGCGCCGTTGAGAAAAAAAGCGGCTTGAGCGAATGGTTGGCCGGTTATGGCATCAACCTTGGCCACACCCTGGTGCTTGATCCGCAGAATGCTGCTTTTCCGGTGCCGGTGGAGCGCCAGGCCGGCGGTTACAGCATCCGCGAGACCCATCTAATTAACTATCCCTATTTTGTCGATATCCGCGGCGACGGCATGAATCGTGTCAACGGCCTGATCACCGGTATCGATCAGCTGTCTATGACCTGGGCTTCGCCGATTGGCATTGATCAGGAAAAAAATAAGGGCCGCCAGGTGGTGCGGCTTCTGGAGAGCTCCAAAGGAGCCTGGTTGTCTGATTCCATTACTATTCAGCCTGATTTCGACCGGTTCGGTCAGGCCGGGTTTGCCCAGGGCGAGAGTGCCGGCCGCCAGTTGCTGGCGGTGCTGGTTGAAGGCGCGTTCGATTCCGCGTTCAAGGGGAAAACTTCGCCTCTGATCGAAGAGGCGCGTAAGCAGCAAGCCGAGAAGAAGCTGGAAAAGCAGGAGGATGGCCTGGACGATCCGGCGGGGGGCAAGAAGAACGAAGTGATCGGCCGGGTGCTGGAAAGGTCTACTGATTCGGCCCGGATTATCCTGCTGGCCTCGAACACCTTCCTCGCCGACACCAGCCTTGATCTGGCCTCGGGCGCCGGCGGTGCTCGCTATCTCAACCCGCTCCAGTTGGTGGCGAACTGCATCGATTGGTCGCTGGAGGATCGCGATTTGCTAAGCATCCGGGGACGTGGCCATTTCGCCCGCACCCTGCTGCCGATGAGCAAGGAGGGGCGGATGCTCTGGGAATATATCAATTACGGTTTGGCAGCTTTTGGCCTGCTGACCGTCTGGGGCCTGCGCCGTCTTGTCAGGGCCCGGACGCGGCGGCGCGAACAACGGCTGATAGCCGGGGAGGCGTGAACATGAAGCGACTGATCCTCATCTGTGCGGTGCTCGTTCTGGCGCAGGCCGGACTGGCGGTACTGACCCATTTTTTGCGGCAAGCAGACGAAACCCAGACCGGCAAGGGGCCGCTGCTCAAACTGACGGCCTCCGAGGTCAACGAATTGCTGCTCGAAGACGGCGAGGGCCGCCAACTGCGGTTGAAGAAGGAGAAAGAGAGATGGGTTCTGCCTGAATCGGGCTCCTTTCCGGCGGATACGGTCAGGGTGCAGGGATTGATCGAGCGGCTGGCCGGATTGCCCCGAGGCTGGCCTGAGGCGACCACCATCGAGGCAGCCACCCGTTTCAAGGTGGCTCCGGATCGTTTTGAACGTAAACTGAGCCTGGGCAAGGACGGTAAGAGTCTGGCCACGGTCTATTTTGGTGCTTCCCCCGGGCTGCGCAAGATCTATCTGCGCGTCGATGGCGATGCCGAGATTCAGACCCTGGCCATGCCCCAGCACGAACTGGAGGTCAAGGCCGACAACTGGATCGATACCGGTATCCTTCGCCTCAAGCCTGAGCAAATCACACAGGTCGAACTGCCCGGCCTGCAATTGAAACGCTCGCAAGACGGGTTGCAACCGGCTGATCTCAGGCCCGGGGAAGAGCTGGTCAAGGACCGCCGCGATCTGCTGATCAAACGGCTGGCCGGTCTGACCGTCATGGCCATTCTCGGTGGGGAAAACAAGCCGGAATACGGGCTGGACAACCCAGCCCTGCGCTACACCGTGGAACTCGATGGCGGCGTCACCATCGACTATCTGTTCGGGCAGCCGCCAAAAGCTGAGCAGGGTGAGGGCCAAGAGGGAGCACTACCCATGGCCGAGAACGCGTCTGTGCTCAAGGTCTCCAACCAGGAACAATTATTCCGGGTGGACGGCTGGCAGTTGGAGGAGATAAAAAGCGCCACCCGTGCAGCACTGGTTCGCACCAAAGTTCAAAAACCAGCGGATGGACAACCCGTGGCACCGGCCGATCCGTCAGAACAGCCACGCTGACAAGCAAGGCGCCGGTTCTGCCATGCTCTCTTCTTCTTTTGGTCAACAGGGTACGCCCATTACACGGCCTCGTCGCGGTCGAGGCTTGATTGGCCGGTTGATCCTGCGGGTCTTTTTGCTGCTGGGCGTAGGGATGGCGGGCCTGCTCCTGGTCATTGTTGCCCTGCGCTGGCTACCCGTGCCCACGAGCGCCTTTATGGTGATCCGCCAGATCGAGCGGCTGCGACCAGGCAGTGAGGTCCCGCCGATTCGGTATCAATGGGTGGAGATGGATCGCATTAGCCCGGTGATGGCGCTTGCGGTGATTGCCGCCGAGGATCAGCAGTTTCCCGATCACTGGGGATTTGATTTCAACGCCATCGGCCGCGCCTTCGAATACAACAATCATTCCGAGCGAATGCGAGGGGCGAGCACCATCAGCCAACAGGTGGCGAAAAATCTCTTTCTCTGGAGCGGTCGCAGCTACCTGCGCAAGGGGTTGGAGGCTGGTCTGACTCTTGGCCTCGAAGCACTCTGGTCCAAAGAGCGCATCCTTGAGGTCTATCTCAACATTGCCGAGTTCGGCGATGGCATCTATGGCGTTCATGCCGCATCCGACCGTTTTTTTGACAAAACGCCGGATCGTTTGAGTCGCCAGGAGGCGGCACTGTTGGGCGCCGTCCTGCCCAGTCCCCGCCGGCTCCATGCCGATCATCCTTCCCCCTACCTTCTTGCCAGAGCCCGTTGGATCAGCAACCACATGGGGAAGCTCGGTGGGGTGGGTCTGCTGAACCGGTTGTAACGCCGAACTTTGCCCCTTAGGCAAGCCAGCCCAGGGTGATCCAGGTCAACACCACATAGCGGAGCACCTTGGCACTTCCCGCCAGCAGCAGAAAGGCCAGGAAGGGTTCGCGCATCACCCCGGCGACCACGGTCAGCGGGTCGCCAATGATGGGCATCCAGCAGAGGAGCAGGGACCATTTGCCGTAGCGCTGATACCACCCTTGAGATTGGATGAGGCGGTGTTCGCTGACCGGAAACCAGGCGCGATGTCGGAAGCGTTCGAGAAACCGGCCCAGCCACCAGTTGAGCACCGCCCCCAGAATATTGCCGAAACTGGCCACCGCCAGGAGCAAGGCAACCGGATAGTCGCCGGTGAGCAGCAGGCCGACCAGCACCGCTTCTGATTGCATCGGTACAATGGTGGCGGCCAGGAGCGCGGCCATGAACAGGCCGGTATAGACGGAGAAATCAATCATGGTTTCATCGAAGTGGAAGGTTGGGGGCTTTCTACCCCATCACGCTGCCGTCGGCTACAAGCTTTTTTAGCGGCGGCATTGCCTCTGGCTGGAAAAGGAAGCTTCACGGCTTGCCGTCCACAGGGCCCTGCGCTATAGTCCAGCCCATTGTGTCGGCGCTGCCCACTGTCGGGCTGCAGATGCACCCCTTTTTTTGCTGACCTTTGTCGACCATGGATGATTTTCAGATTCGCCTTGCCCACAGATTCCGCAAGCAGCAGGCCTTCGCCTCCGGTTCTTCTCCACTGTATTCACAGTTGTATGGGGTTCTTGCCGACTGGATGACGGCGGAACCGGGGGGAGATCCGCTGGTGGATTGGCTGGTGCGGGCAGCGGCAGGGCGGTCGTCCTTTGATGTGCCGTTGCTTCTCCTGGCTGGGCTACATCGCGACATCCTCGCGGAATGCAGCGAAGTCCGGGATCTGGCCCGGTATTTTCCGTCTATGGGTGGAGCGATGAAGCCGCAAGAGGGCGATATCGCCACCTGTCTGCGCATAGCCATGAGCGCCCGGCAAGAGCAATTGGGTACATTTCTCCGCACAGCCACGGTGCAGACTAATGAAACGGCCCGAGGCCTCTGCTGGTTGCTGCCGGTGCTCTATCCCGGCTGGGAGGGTGTCCATCTGGTGGACCTGGGCGCCAGTGCCGGACTTAATCTGGTCGCGGACCAGCGCCAGTACCGACTCATCGAAAAAGACACCGGCGCCATTCTCAAGGACCTCGGCAACGGCGCTCCGGTTCAATTCACCGTGGCTGGTGAAGGTAGATTTTCCTTGCCGTCCCGGACCGATTCTCCAACCATTTGCTCGCGCACCGGATGCGACCTTGCACCGCTCGACCTGCATACGCCGCACGATGAACGAAGCTTGGCAGCTTTTGTCTGGGGTGACCAACTGGAGCGGATGGATATGCTCCGTCAGGGGATTGCCGCCCTGCACCTGGTCAACCGGACGGAGGTTCCGGTACAACTCCATCGGACCGATTTACCCGATCATCTGTCCCGATTTCTTGCAGAGCGGATTAGTCCCCTGACGGATGCCCCAATTGTTCTCTATAACACCTACCTGACCACCTATCTCTATGACAAAGGGGCCTCTTTGCGGCCGCAATTGGCAGCCTGGGCCGTCCGCCAGCCGCAACCCGTGCTCTGGCTGCAGTGGGAAACCCTCTGGCAGGGACCTGAACCACCGGATTTCGGCTGGGTCGGCTGGACCGCCGATCTGTGGCAGGACGGCCGCCATCGGCAATGGCATCTCGCTTGGGCACATCCTCACGGAACATGGATTCTGTGGCTACCGGATATGGTCGATTGGGCCGGCTTTTGGCGGCGTGGCCACCTGTGAAAAAGTGGGGTGCCAGTGCTTTCGGCACATTCAGTATGAATTGGAGTCAGTTTTTCTGTTGAACCTGTATCTCTCCAAGGAGAGGCGATGTGAAACACTACCTTTACGCCATGGGGGCCATCCTCTGCTGGGCCAGCCTGCCGGTGGCGACCGGTACCGGGCTTGATGCCCTGTCGGTCGAGGAGTTGCTGTTCTACAGTTTCACCAGCGCAGCCATTTTTCTCTATGGCCTCGATCTCTTGCAGAAAAAAACCGTCAAACTGGCCTTGCCGGGTATGCAGATTTCATTGCTCGGGATCTGGGGCATTTTTTTGTATCATTATGTATACTATCAGGCCATGGCCCGAGCCCCCCTCGCTGAGGCTGCCATCCTCGCCACCACCTGGTCGTTTTGGATCGTGGTTTTTTCCTCGCTGGTCACCTTCAGGCGATTGCAGCCCGCGCTCGTCCTTGTGGCCTTGGTCGGTTTGTTCGGGGCAGGTTTAGTCATTGCTGCGGGCAAGGAGGTGAGCTTTGACTCAGGCTCGATGTTGGGATATGCCTTGGCGCTGTTGTGCGGCCTGATTTGGAGCAGTTTTTCAGTGGGCCTGTCGCTGCTCCGGTTGCGAGAAGAGCCGATGACCGCTTTCACCATTTATGCAGCTGTATTGTCCGCTGTGCTTTTCTGGTTCAGCGGTCCTCATGCCGTACCCTCCGCTGGTGCTTTGCTCTCGGCAGTCTATCTGGGCTGCGTGCCGCTCGGGCTTTCCTTCTTTCTCTGGAATCGGGCGGTAACCGGCGGCAATATGACCGTTATTGGCCTGCTGAGTTACTGTACTCCGCCTCTAGCTGTTCTGCTGGTGGCTTTGCTGCGGCAACAGCCGGTTGCGCCCCAGGTTCTGCTGGGCATGGCCCTGATTATCGCAGCGGCGATGGCGGGAAAATTGGTGATGAGCAAGACGCGGAAGGTTTGAGGATGCAGCAAAAAAAATCCCCGGCCGGAAAACCGGTCGGGGATGAGAACCCATCTGATTGCGAAGAAGTTAGAACTTGAAGCGAACGGAACCAACTACGTTGTGGCCATTGATGCTCGTGGCAAGATCAGTATCTGCAACTCCAAGATACTCATAACCGAGGTCAGCCGCTATAGCATCGGTGAAGTTGTAGGTGACACCAGCGCCAGCTTTATAGGCAAAAACGTTGTCGCTGCCACCAATGTCATTCCCGTTATAGTTAATATCCAGATCATACTTAGCATAGCCGACACCAACCATGCTATAAACGGAAAAGGCATCGTATACAGGGAGTTCGTAGTATCCGTTGACCATGAGAGTCGTTAAGCGGGTGTCGACGTCATAACTATCAAGGACGTTGACTGCGCCTACTTGACGGAGTTCGTTATAGGTATCTGCATCGGTTTTTTGATAAGCCAATTCCACTTCCGCCCGGAACTTGCCCAGCGCTTGGTACATGCTGAATTCACGACCAAAGGCCAAGGCACCGCCGAGTCCGGGGCCGCTGTCCTGACTGTCGAAAACATTGTTCACATCCGCAACCATCCAGGCCCCTCTCACGCCGATGCGCGCATACCAGGCATCGTCAAAAGCTTTCTCAAGATCGGTAATGCGGCCCTCATGGTTTTCCAATTGTTTGCCATGGGCACCCAGTTGCTCATTCTGCTGGGCTTGGGAGGAATTGAGATCGTCGATTTGTTGTTGACATGCTTCGGGGCAGCCGGGGCCCATCTTTTTTCCGGGCCCGCCAGCAAAGGTTGTGCTCGCCATCAAGACGAAAAACGAAACAGTGAGGGTGCTTAGTACTCTTTTCATAGTCTCTCTCCTCCACTTAAAGGAATTAAGTTTTTTTGGTGTTAAGAACTCCCAAAAGGATTAACGCCGCAAAAAAACTAATATGTTCTCGATTATGCAACCAGAAATAATATTTGAGTTTACTATAGCTGCTTAGATTGAACAAATCAAGGCATTATGAGGAGGAAAATACAAATTTTTGAACAATGAGAAGAGGGGGGGAGGAAGGAGGGGGCGTTTTGTGAAGCTGAAACAAAGTGTAGGAAAAGGAACGCTAAAAATAAAATCCCCCAACCAGAGAACTGGCCGGGGGATTGGAACTAACTAATTTCTATAGAAAATTAGAATTTGAAACGAACAGAGGCAACAATATTGTGACCATTGATACTTTCAGCCAGATCGGTATCGGCAACACCCAGGTATTCGTAACCCAAGTCACCGGCAATCTGATCGGTGAAATCATAGCTCATACCAATGCCTGCTTTGTAGGCGAAGACGTTGTCGCTGCCACTGATCTCATCCCAAACACCTGCTCCGTTTATATCGGTTCCCTGATATATATCGGCTTCCAGTTCGTATTTAGCAAAACCCAAACCAGCCATAACGTAGATGGAGAAGGCATCGGCTACCGGAATCTGGTAGTAGCCATTTGCCATGACCGTCAATAAGTTGTAGGAAGCATCCCGCATGCCAAAAAGGTCAAGCTGAACTTCTTCATTAACATCCAGGTCAGAACCCTGATAAGCGACTTCAACCTCAGCACGGAACTTGCCCAGTGCCTGGTACATGCTGAACTCGCGACCAAAAGCCAGAGCGCCACCAAAACCGACATCTGCGTCTACTTCGTTGAAGACGCCAAAAACATCCTGGGTCATCCAAGCGGCACGAGCACCAACTCTGACGTACCAAGCATCGTCAAAATCTTTCTCGAGATCGGTGATGCGGCCTTCATGGTTCTCCAGTTGCTTACCATGGGCGCCCAATTGCTCGTTCTGCTGAGCCTGGGAAGAGTTCAGATCATCGATCTGTTGCTGACATGCTTCCGGACAACCCGGACCCATTTTTTTACCAGGGCCACCGGCCAGTGCTACGCCTGCGGTCAGAACGAATGCGGATACAGCCATCACACTCAATACTTTTTTCATATTCTTTCTCCTATTTTGAGCCTATGTTTACCCGGGCGTTATTGCCCAAAAAAACGATTCAACCCAGATGCCGGTTTATCTCTGCATCTTTTAATGCCACTATAACAAAGGAAAAAGAGACTGGCAATACTTGGAATGAAAAAAATACAAAATTTTGAACATAAAATCAGGGCTATTGTCCTAACTGTCTGTTTTTATTTGTTTAGAATAAAGATAAAAATTTGCACCTTTTTTTGGGAGGACCATGAAAATGGGGAGAAAGAGCAACTGCTTTATGAATAAATTATGCGAAACATCCACGGAATTTCAGCCTGTTGTCGTGATGTGCATTGTGAGGTCAGGATAGTCTTTTGAATGGATAGCGTTTCTTCCCCAATGTACAATAATTTTCCTACGGATTGAGCGGACTGCTTGACGAAGGCATCTTGGTTCGCTAGAAACGGCAGGCATTCATTCTCACGTACGCCTATTAAGCGCTTTTCTCTAGGAGGTCTTGTGATTCAGACAGGAATAGAACAGGTCTGCCGGTCCGCCCATGCATCTTTGGCTGGAAAACGATTAGGGCTGCTTGCCAATCAGGCCTCCACTGATCGCAGGTTTGTGCATAGCCGTGACTTATTAAATGCAGCTTATCCCGGCCAGCTGTCCTGTCTGTTCTCGCCGCAGCACGGATTTTTCAGCGAAAAGCAGGATAACATGATTGAATCCGACCATGGCATCGACGGGGTCACCGGTTTGCCGGTCTATTCATTATATGGCGAAACCCGCAAACCCTATCCGTCGATGTTTGCCGGTATTGATGTCTTGCTGGTGGACCTGATTGATGTCGGTACCCGGGTCTATACTTTTATTTGGACTGTTGTCCACTGCTTGGAAGTTGCAGCGGAAACAGGTGTCCAGGTGGTTATCCTCGACCGGCCAAACCCCATCGGTGGCCATTTGATCGAGGGCAATATTCTGCGCGAGGAGTGCGCCTCGTTTGTTGGCCGGTGCGCGATTCCCATGCGGCATGGGCTGACCATCGGCGAGTTGGCCCTGTTCTGCAACCGCGAACTCTCGATAGGCGCTGATGTAGAAGTGGTGAAAATGGTTGGTTGGCAGCGAAATATGCTGTTTCCGGCTACCGGCTACCCCTGGGTCTTTCCCTCGCCCAACATGCCTTCCTTCGTTGCTGCCTTGGTCTATCCTGGCCAGGTGATCTGGGAAGGGACCAACATTTCCGAAGCCAGAGGTACAACTCTGCCCTTTGAACTATTTGGCGCGCCCTTTCTCGATCATCGTGAGGTCCTTGATTTTCTCCGCTCCACCGAACTGCCCGGCTGTACCCTGCGGCCGCTCCGCTTTGAGCCGACCTCAGGGAAATGGATGGGGCAAGGGTGCACCGGTTTTCAGATGCATGTGACTGATCATGAAGCGTTTAGGCCGTGCCGGACCAGCCTCGCCCTGCTTCAGGCGATCCGCAGTCTGTATCCTGAGCCGTTTGCCTACAAGGCGCCGCCTTATGAGTATGAATTTGAGCGCTTGCCCATGGACCTGATCATCGGTGACCGGGCGATACGCGAAGCTCTGGAAAACGGTACGCCCATCGTTGAGCTGGAGCAGGGCTGGCAGGGAGAGTTGGACGAGTACCGGCTGCGTTGCCGCGCTGTTTTGCTTTACGATTGAGCAAAAGTGCAGTATTCTCGCCCTTCCTCTTTCGGGTGGAGAAAAACATGGGAAAACAAGGGGCATCTCTGATTTTCCTGCGATCCTTTCCCCTTACTTTTGGAGTATTTGAACTCGTGTCCCGCGAATGTACTCTGCGGCAACTAGCTGACTTGGTAGGCGGTCGGGTGGAAGGCGATCCGCAACTCATCATCCACGGTCTCAACGGCATTGAATATGCCCAAGCCGGTGAGATTACCTTCATTCTCGATAAAAAGCAGGGGCCGCTTCTGGGGCAATGCGAGGCCTCTGCCTGCATCATACCAGCCGGCATTGATCCCCTGCCGATTGCGGCGATTGTCACCGATCAACCTTCGGTGGCCGCTGCCCGTATCCATACGTTCTTTCTCACCGAACCCTTTCAGGCCCGGGGGGTGCATCCTTCGGTGGTGGAAGGAGAGGGCTGCGTTATTCCGGGGGAGGTC
>JBBQCO010000086.1:0-13697 GCA_038318785.1 Desulfobulbales bacterium
CGAGCACTGCCGGAGTGATAAAGGCCGGCAGCGACGGCCCGAGGCGGATGTCCTTGATCCCCAGAGATAACAGGGTCAGAAGGATGGCCACCGCCTTCTGCTCGTACCAGGAGAGAATCATGGACAAGGGCAGATCGTTAACGCCGCAGTCAAAGGCCTTGGACAGAGCGACGGCAATCTGGATGGCCGAGTAGGCATCGTTGCATTGACCGACATCGAGCAGACGCGGAATGCCGCCGATATCGCCCAGATTTTTGTCAAAGAAACGAAACTTGCCGCAGGCCAGGGTCAGAACCATACAGTCATTGGGCACCTGCTCAACAAACTTGGTAAAGTAATCGCGGCCGGGTTTGGCGCCGTCGCAACCGCCCACCAGGAAAAAGTGGCGGATCGCCTTGGACTTGACCGCCTCGATCACCTTGTCGGCCACTCCAAGCACGGCATTGCGGGCAAAGCCCACCATCACCGAGCCGTTGTCGACCTCGTCGGTGAATCCGGGCATGGCCAAGGCCATGGCGACCACCGCCGAATAGTCTTTGTCGGCAATATGCTTGACACCGGGCCAACCAACCAGCCCATTGGTGAAGATTCGGTCTTTATACTCGTCACGCGGTTTCTGGATACAGTTGGTGGTGAACAAAATCGGCCCCGGAAAATTGGGGAATTCCTTGTGCTGATTTTGCCAGGCGGTGCCGAAATGCCCATAGAAATGCGGGTATTTTTTCAGCTCCGGATAGCCGTGACAGGGCAGCATCTCGCCGTGGGTATAGATGTCGATCCCCTTGCCCTCGGTCTGCTTGAGCAGCAGTTCCAGGTCATGGAGGTCATGGCCGGTGATCAACACACATTTCCCTTTGCGATGCCCGAGCGGTACCGGGGTCGGCACCGGATGGCCGTAGGTGCCGGTATTGGCGGCATCGAGCAGTTCCATGGCGCGCAGGTTGACCTGGCCGGCCTTCATGGCCACGGGTACGCATTGGTCCACGGTCAGCCCCGGAACCAGCATCACGGCGAGAGCCTCATAGCAGAAGGCGGCAATCGCCGGATCCTTCTGGCCGAGAATGGCGGCATGATCGGCATAGGCGGCAATGCCTTTAAGGCCGTACAGCAGGGTCTGCTTGAGGGAGCGGATATTGACATCGCTATCCAGATTCTCGATCAGATTGAGCACTTTACCCTGGGCGGCCAGCTCGGCCACCGATCCGGCCGGGATCAGAGTGGCTGGAGCCTCGGTAAAATTGGTCTTGCCGCCAGCGGCCGAAACCTTGGCCCTCATGACCTCACGCAGCTCGACCGTCCGCTTGATCAGGACGACAAAACGCTCCGGATCAAAATCGACATTGGTCAGGGTGGAAAAGATGGCCTCATAGGTAAAGAGATCAACGGTTTCATCAACAATGCCCAGCTTCCGTCCTTCCTGGGCAAAGAGGGAAAGGCCCTGCAGGGCATGGATCAACAGATCCTGGAGATCGGCGACCTCCTCATTTTTGCCGCACACTCCGGCGATGTTGCATCCGATTCCCTTGGCCGTCTGTTCACACTGGTTACAAAACATGGCATGCCTCCTTCTCTGTTTTTTTGTCGCGATCGACAGTATTCCTCAGTAGTATGCCTGCACTCTACTTCATTTTTGTAGACCTTCTTTGACTTAGATCAAAAACTCAACTTTTATTCATCCGTATGCAAAAAAAAGACGAACTCCTGGCCAACAGTCTCCTGTTCAGCGGGCTTCCGGCAGAACAACTTCAGGAAATCAATAAAATATGCGTCAGTAAACGCTACGCCAAAGGGACGACTATTTTTTTCGAAGGCGATCCGGGCATCGGTTTTTACATGGTGGCATCCGGTAAGGTAAAGATCTTCAAGATGTCCTTTGACGGCAAGGAACAGATCCTCCACATCTTCGGACCCGGCGAACCCTTCGGCGAGGTTCCGGTCTTCCACGGCAGCCCCTTTCCGGCCAACGCCGAGACCCTGGCTGAGTCGGAAGTCCTTTTTTTCCCCCGCACTGAATTCGTGGGTCTGATCACCGCCAACCCCTCGCTGGCCCTCAACATGCTGGCCGTGCTGGCCATGCGGTTGCGTCGCTTCGCTACTCAAATCGAAAACCTCACCCTCAAGGAAGTCCCAGGGCGGCTTGCCTCCTACCTCCATTACCTGATGGAGGAACAGCACCGCCAGGACAAGGTCGTACTCGATATCCCCAAGGGCCAACTGGCCAGCCTCCTGGGCACGAGCTCGGAAACCCTGTCGCGTATTTTCAGCAAGATGACCGAGGAAGGATTGATCCGGGTGGAGGGCAAGACGATCTTCATTCTTGATAGCGAAGGCTTGAAGGAGCGATGAGGATTGGCTGACACCTTGCCTTTCACCGCCAGATATTCCAAACACCCACGGACATCACGACCACCCGCTTCTTCGTGACCACAGTTTGTCTTGTAACTTTGTTAGAACACAACTTAAAGACAAGAACGCAGGACCCATTTCACCTGTTCAACCTATCTCGCAACCACAAAAAACACCATGCAACAGCTTGAGAGAATGAAAAGACGGACGACTCTTGTATTGACCAGGCATCTCGCTTCCCTGTATCGTCAACACCACATCCCAGCCTGTTCTTCGCCCGAAAAATTCGCCTAACCACACTGTTATACAAAGGAAAAATGAATGATCACGTCCATCGTACCGAAAACGTGGAAAGACCTTCAGGATGAAGTTGGAAATATTCTTAAAGAATGTGGTTTCTCGGTAGAAGTTGAGAAAAAGGTTAATACAGCAAGAGGTGAAGCAGAACTCGATGTTTATGCAGAAGAGATTGTAAAAGGAAGAAAATATTCTATCATTTGTGAATGTAAACATTGGCACACAAATATCCCTCAATCCATTATACACAGCTTTAGAAGTGTCATAAACGACACAGGGGCGAATGTTGGATATATTATTGCTCTAAATGGCTTTCAATCAGGATCGTTCAAAGCCGCGAATTATACAAATATAGAACTTCTAACATGGGAACAATTCCAAAATTTATTTTGTGAATCTTGGCTTGAACATTATTTGGGGCCATTGATCACCAAAGAGCTTGATCCGATTTTAGGATTCACAGAACCCTTAGTCCAACGCTGGATGTGTGAAATTCCTGACCATGAGATTCAAATAGTTAAGTTATTGCGAGAAAAATATTTCGCATTCAGTGTATTAATAATGGCATTTGCATCATATTCTAGTTTTCAAAGGGCTAAAGGTTTTCCAAGGCTTCCTTTATCGGAGAGTTGGCCTAATCTAATAGAAGCAGGAGAATATATTCCTAAAGAAATACTTAAAGCAACTGGATATAGGCAATTCTATCATGAAGCCATCAAGTTCGGAAATCACGGAATTAGAGAATTTAAAGAGGTAAGGTCCCGAAATAATGTATAACCAGTCAATAAACCTGATGACCGGAAATAGCAGCGTTTTTAAAATCTGGTAGCGCATTGGCCGGCAGATTATTTCACCGTTATTGAAATCGGCAAATAATTTTTCTTTGTTGTCAGCATACTCTCAAACCCTTACTGGAAAGACATGAAAACTATTGTAATTCTAAAACGAACTGCGCTTCTAATGGTTTTGGCGCTCATAGCCGGTTGCACCTCCGTTTCACCAACCTATCTCGATTCTACGGTTGCGACTTCATCAGCTGGCACTCATGTGGTGAGCGTTGAGCGTGGCAAGCATTTCGGAATCGACAGTGTGCCTTTGGTGGTTTTCATGGACGGAAAGGAGGTGGCGCTATTAGGAGGTGGTCAAGCCATCACACTTAATGTCAAAGATGGTCGGCACGTTATTGGTGTCGCGCCGAAGAGTGCTGCTGACCATGGAGCGGATTCGAGCATTGCAATCGATGTTTCAGCGGAAAGTCAACCTATTTTGCGAACCAACGTGGCCGCTTGGGGATGGGCAGGTTGGATGATTGAGCGCGTTAAAGATTGAAGCTCCAATTTTCAAAGTCCTCTTTGTTCTTCATCAAGACCGAACCTGCATGCAGGTGTGGCCAGAAGCGGCCGGTCTTTTCCTGGGCACAGGGCTTGTCTTCTCCGCACGGGTGGTTAAAATTTCCGGCAGCCGTGCGGCCGGTGCGCTTCATGTGATGCGGCCGATCTGAATGCTGGAATGCATATCCCAGGCAACAACAAGTAAGAGGAGAGAAACGATGACAGCGAAAAAGATTTTGATGCTGGTTGGCGATTATGTCGAGGATTACGAGGTGATGGTGCCGTTCCAGGCCCTGACCATGCTTGGCTATCAGGTGGATGCGGTGTGCCCGGATAAAAAGGCCGGCGAGTTTGTCCGCACCGCAATCCACGATTTCGAGGGTGACCAGACCTACAGCGAGAAGCGGGGCCACAACTTCACCCTCAATGCCGACTTCGCCGCAATCAAGACGGACGCCTACATTGGCCTGGTGATTCCCGGCGGCCGCGCCCCGGAATACCTGCGTCTGAATGAAAAAGTGCTTGCTCTCGTTAAGGAATTTGCCGCCGCCAATAAGCCGATTGCCGCCATCTGCCACGGTGCCCAGTTGCTGAGTGCAGCCGGGGTGCTCAAGGGGCGGGAATGTTCGGCCTATCCGGCCTGCGCGCCGGAAATTCGCCTGGCCGGCGGTCAGTACGTGGCCGTGGCCATGGACGCGGCCCATGTCGAGGGCAACTTGGTGACCGCGCCTGCCTGGCCGGCCCATCCCGCATGGTTGGCCAAGTTTATCGAAAAATTGGGCGCGAAGATCAGCATCTGAATTTTTCCAAAGAATTTTTTTAGGAACGCCGACCGCCTTCAGCCTTACACTGACGGCGGTTTTTTTATTTGCAACCAGTCCATGGTGAGAGTACGCCAACCCACCATAGCCCGCCGGTCATTGTGCCCCATCGGTTCCACATCATGATACCTTTTTGTCCCGTCCCCGTTTCACCGCACTCTTAATACAGCGTTGATTTCTTCACCGACAACGATGAGGCTGGGGGCGACAGCGAACTCTCTCAAGATCCGCTCTTCAACCTGGAAAGCCATGCCAGCTACGATCTGACCAAAACTCTGGCGCTCTCCCTGGATTACTACGGCCACTGGGGAGGTTCCACGGATGTCGAAAAGGTGGACCAACACGATTGTGCCGATACCCAGAGCCTCGGCACTACCCTGGCCTTCAGTTTTGCCCCCGGCTGGCAGGCGCTGCTCCAGTATCGGCACGATGTGAATGTGGCGGACGATGGCCCCGAGGCTGAGGTCATTCAGGCCCGATTGTTATACGCCACCGATTTCGGCAAGCTCTTTCGCTAACCAGCATGGCTGGACCACATCGGCCGGCCACAACGAACGATGAAAGGTCGGCACTCCGGCATGGCAACGCCACCGGAACCAACACTTTCATACAAAGAGCAGCATGGAGGCAAGGAGGGAACCAGAGGCTTTCAAGCAAGAGAGGGGGAATTGTTTTTTCCCTCGGAAACCACTGGATCGTCAACAAAAAAAAGCAAACCGGTGCGGGCCAAGACCTGCACCGGTTTGGGTCGAAACAGAATCAGAACAGGCTGAGGCGAACATGCCAGCCGCTGGCCAGGATGGTGCCGAGGACGGGCGATTTGATCTCGCGGGGATGGAAGTTGTACTCGTCCTCGGCCAGGAGCGCATACTGCTCGATGGCGGCGAGCCGTTTGGCGCGGAGTCGCAGCAGGGGCAAAGGGATACGCAGCCGACCGGTCTTGACTCGGTCCGGGCAGATGAGGAAATCGGCGGTCCGCAGCCGGTCCATCAGGTACACGGTCCGGGTGTCGGCGTCAAAGCGGCAATGCAGTTCATACAGCCGGTTGATTCCCAAGTGGCTGAACAGCTCGCACCAGCGGATTTCCCGATACCGCCAAGTGAGGACGATCTTATTGCGTTTGGCAATCGCCGCGACCGGGCAATCCAGACTGTTGACGGTGAGCAGCCGTTGCCGCATCTGATCGAGCGAAACCGGATCACCACTTCCCCGAAACAGCCAGATTTTTCGCAGCGCCCCATTGGTCAAGGGAATCAGCGCCAGAAGGACCAGCGATCCCCACAGGCAGGTGGCCACGAGCAAGGTCGATTCATCCAGCCCGGAACGAAGCAGGAACAACGGCAGGCCGCTGAGCAGGACAGCCAGCGGCAGGATGCAAAGGAACAGGCAGGTGAGTAGGAAACGCTTCAGCATAACCTCAAGCCAAGATCACAGTTTCGGGGAGGAGTTGGAGCGTGCCGGCGCTGGAGTCCATCGCCGCCTCCATGCCGATGGGCAGGGTCAGATTGCGCTCCCGATGCCCCAAAGGAAACCGGGCCCAGATCGGATATCCGGGGGCTGCCAGTTCCAGCACCCGCGACCAGACCCCCTCCTGCAGCCGCAGATTCGCCACTTCGTCGGTGCCGGTATCGAAATCGCCGAGCACCAGACCTGCCAGCCGCTGCAAGCGTCCGGCCAGGGCCAACTGAGTCAGCATCCGGTCGATCCGATACAGCGGCTCGCCGGTATCTTCCAACACCAGAATGCAATCATCCCAGGCAAGCTCCCAGGGGGTGGCGAGCAGATGCACCAATGTGGTCAGGTTGCCGCCGACGAGCCGCCCCCGGCCGCTGCCGCCTCGCAGAATTTCCAATCCCTTGGGCCTGATCCGCTCCTCGAACTCGCCGGTCAGCAGGGTAAAGAGTGAGGCCACCCCCTGCTCACCGCTGCGCGCCAGGGTCGAAACCATGGGCCCATGGAGCGCAACCAGGCCGGCACGGTCCACTAGGCTATTGAGCAGCAGGGTAACATCGCTGAAGCCGACCAGGAATTTTGGCTGCCGCCGAAACAGCTCCCAATCCAAGTGCTCGACCATCCGCAGGCAGCCATAACCGCCCCGGATGGCCACAATGGCCTTGACCTCCTCATCACTCCACAGTCCGTGCAGGTGCTCAGCCCGCCGGGTATCGCTTTCGGCCAAATAACCTTCCCCCGGTTCGACCGGTCCCCGCACCTTGACCGCAAAGCCCAAATCTTCGATCAGCTTGATCCCGGCCCGCAGCCGCTGGACATCGCGAACCGGTCCGGCCGGGCAGAACAGGCCGATGGTGTCTCCCCGTTTCAGCCGGGGCGGCAGGATCGGCCGGTCACGCATCTTTGCCTTTACAGTTGAGCCGGTAGATAAGCTCCAGGCCATTGAGGGTCAGTTGCGGATCAATCTCGTCAATTGTTTTGGTATACGGTTTGATCAGTTCCGCCATGCCGCCGGTAGCAATGGTCTGAGCGCGTTCCCGATCTGGGGTCAGTTGTTTGCTCAGCACCTCCACCATCCGGTCGACCAAGCCGCCGAAACCGTACAAGGCCCCGGAATGAATGGCCTTGACCGTGGTGGTGCCGATGGGGTGACCCGGGGTCACATCAATGTCGAGCCGGGGTAGCTTGGCCGTCCGGGTGGCGAGGGCGTCGAGGGAGATACCAATACCCGGATGGATGGTGCCGCCGACATAGGCAGGTTCGCCATTGACGCAGTCAAAGGTGATGGCTGTGCCGAAATCGATGACGATCAGCGGCGTATGAAACCGCTCCCAGGCGGCCACGGCGTTGACGATCCGGTCAGCGCCGACCTCGATCGGATTCTCGGTGCCCACTCTCATCCCCAGCTTGAGGGTATGGGTGACAGCTAGCGGCGGCTGGCGTAGTTTGGTCAAATAGCTGCGGGCAAAATGGAGCCAGCTGGTTTCCAGGGTCGGCACCACCGAGGCGATGATAAACCCGGTGATCTTCTCCGGATTGATGCCGGCCATCTGAAAGAGGGCGTGGTAGCGGATGGCCAGCTCATCGGCGGTCCGATCCTGGCGCGATTGCAGCCGCCAGTTGCCGATCAGTTGACCTTTTTTAAAAATACCGCTCACGGTATGGGAATTTCCGACATCCACGGCAAAGAGCATAGGGGCACCTGTTTGAAGGATAAAGAGAGAAAGCTGTGGTTTGAATTTTTCAAAAGCGCTGGTAAGATATTCCACTTTGCAAAAATATTCCAGCCCGAGCTTGCGCGGGTTTGCTTGTCACTGGATTTTGACGGAGAACACGATGACACCCTTTATTCAAGTGGTCACCACCTTGGCCGATACAACAAGCGCGGAGCAGCTGGCCGCACAGCTTCTGGAACAACGCCTTGCCGCTTGCGTCCAGATCAGCCCTTGCACTTCCTGGTACCGCTGGCAGGGGGCGATCGAACAGAGCCAAGAGATGGTCTGTACCATCAAATCGCGCCGCGATCTCTTCCCTGACCTCTGCCGGGCTATTCGAGCCCTTCACCCCTATCAGGTGCCGGAGATCCTGGCTTCGCCGGTGGTTGCCGGGGGCGAGAGCTATCTCGACTGGCTGAACCAGGAACTGCGACCGCCCAAGGAGAACCTGGACTGATGGATCAACCACCAAAAAAACCGGTGCGCGGCCGCCGGGGAAAAAAGGCCTTCCGCTGCCACTGCTGCAAAGAAGAAAAACCCTTCTGTTGGAACTGCGGCTGCGGCTTCCAGATCTGCCCCAGCTGTTTCGAGGAAAACAAGTGGGGCATGAGCAACGGCCCCACCTGGATCTGCCCCGACTGCGAGCGCGTCCACATGATGGAGTAAAACGCAATAGAGCGGATGCACGCTTTTCTTTGACTTGCAGAGGCGAGATAAGTACAGTGCGCCCGCTGCACGCTTGCCGCTGCTGCTTTCTTGAAACAGTTGCCATTTTAATCGCAATGAGGACTGATCAACCCGCCCGCTGCCCTGATTATCTCCTCTTTCTGGCTCCAGTCTAACCACCTACTTCCCCTCGATACGCATGGCTGAACACCAATACGACGAATCCAAGATCAAAACGCTGAGTTCGCTGGAGCATATCCGCAAACGGCCCGGTATGTACATTGGTCGGCTCGGCGATGGCTCGCATCCCGATGACGGCATCTACATCCTCCTCAAAGAGATCCTGGATAACGCGGTCGATGAATTTATCATGGGCTGCGGCAAGCGGATCGACATCGCCGTGGCTGAAGACGGCTGCTGCCGGGTGCGCGATTACGGCCGCGGTATTCCGCTCGGCAAGGTGGTGGAATGCGTCTCGGTGATCAACACCGGCGCCAAATACAATACCGAAGTCTTCCAATTTTCCGTGGGGCTCAACGGTGTCGGCACCAAGGCGGTCAATGCGCTCTCGACCAGGTTCGTGGTCACCGCCTTCCGCGACGGCCGCTTCAAGACAGCCACCTTTGCCCAAGGCATCCTCCAACATGAGGCGGAAGGCGAGGCCAAGGAAAAAAACGGCACCCTGGTGGAGTTTCTCCCGGACCCCGAACTTTTTCCGGCCTACCAGTACGACCCGCAATATGTGGAACAGCGGCTCTGGCGCTATGCCTACCTTAACGCGGGCCTCAGCCTCTATCTCGACGGTGCCCTCTTTTTTTCCAAAAACGGCCTCCTGGATCTGCTGGATCGCGAGGTCAGCAGCGAGCGGATCTTCCCGCCGATCCATTTTGCCGACAAGGCCCTGGAATTCGCTTTTACCCACACCGACGATTACGGCGAATCCTACTTCTCCTTTGTCAACGGCACCTACACCAGCGAGGGCGGCACCCATCTTTCCGCCTTTCGCGAGGGCATCCTCAAGGGGGTCAACGAGTTCACCGGCAAGAAATTCAATGGCCTCGACGTCCGCGACGGCATCGTCGGTATCCTGGCGGTCAAGGTCCAGGATCCGGTGTTTGAATCGCAGACCAAAAATAAACTGGGCAACACCGATATCCGCACCGGCATCGTCAACACCGTCAAGGATGCGGTGGCGACCCATCTGTATAAATATCCGGAGACCGCCGAGGTTTTAGTCGACAAGGTCCAGCGCAACGAACGGGTGCGACGCGAGTTGCAGTCGGTCCGCCGCGATGCCAAGGCCAAAGCCAAGAAAATCGCCTTCAAAATCCCCCAGCTCAAGGACTGCAAATACCACCCAGCCCGCGGCAACCCTTCCAAGCCGGGCCGCGAGAATATGCTCTTTATCACCGAGGGCCAGTCCGCCGCCGGCTCCATCGTCACAGCCCGCGATCCCATGACCCAGGCAGTCTTCTCGCTCAAGGGCAAGCCGTTGAACGTACTTGGCCAGCGGCTCGACGTGCTCTACAAGAACGAAGAGATGTACTCGCTGATGCAGGCCCTCAATATCGAGGAATCGATCAACGATCTCCGTTTCGACAAGGTCATCCTTGCCACCGACGCCGATGTCGACGGCCTCCACATCCGCAACCTCATGCTCACCTTTTTCCTCCACTACTTTGAGCTGCTGGTCAAGCATGAGCGGGTCTACATCCTGGAAACACCCATCTTCCGGGTCCGCAATAAAGAAAAAACCTTCTACTGCTACTCCGACCAGGATATGGCCGAGGCGATTATTGCCCTCAAGGCCAAGAGCAAGGCCGACCGCTCCATTGAGACCACCCGCTTCAAAGGACTCGGCGAGATCTCGCCGCCCGAGTTCAAGCAGTTCATCGGCTCGGACATGCGGATCAAGCAAGTGCGGATCGACAGTCTCAGTGAGGTCAGCCGGGTCCTGCGGTTCTACATGGGTAAGAATACGCCGGAACGCAAGCAGTACATCATGGACCATTTGATCGTGAGGCCGGTATGAGCGAGACCACCGAGCCGCAACGCGGCAAACTGCACCAGCTGTTCGACACCAATTTCCTCGATTACACCTCCTACGTCATCCGCGAGCGGGCCATACCCGATGTCGACGACGGCCTCAAGCCGGTGCAGCGGCGGCTCTTGCAGACCTTGCACAACATGGATGACGGCCGCTTCCACAAGGTGGCCAATGTGGTCGGCGAGACCATGAAGCTGCACCCGCACGGCGACCAGTCCATTTTTGACGCCCTGGTCAACCTGGCCAACAAAGGGTATCTGGTCGACCGGCAGGGCAACTTCGGCAACATTTTCACCGGCGATCAGGCCTCGGCCCCGCGTTATATCGAATGCCGCCTGTCGCCGCTGGCGCTCGAAACCCTGTTCAACAAGGACCTGACCGAGTTTATCGATTCCTACGACGGCCGCATGCAGGAACCGGTACGGCTGCCGGCCAAGATCCCGCTCTTGCTGCTGCTCGGCGCCGAAGGCATTGCAGTCGGCATGGCCACCAAGATCATGTCGCACAATTTTGGCGAACTGCTCCAGGCCCAGATCGATTATCTGCGCGGCCAGGAATTTACTCTCTATCCCGACTTTCTCCGGGGCGGGATCATTGATGTCGCCGATTACAACCACGGCAACGGCCGCCTCCTCTGCCGGGTGAAGATGGAACAGCCGGATCCCAAGACCATTGTCGTCACCGAGCTGCCCTATAACATCACCACCCAGTCCCTGATCGAGTCGATTGAAAAGGCGGCCAAGGCCAACAAACTCAAGATCGCCTCGATCAACGACTATACCGCCGAGAAGGTCGAGGTCGAGATCAAGCTGGCGCGCGGCGTCCTGGCCGAAGAAACCATCGATGCCCTCTACGCCTTCACCGACTGCGAGCTGAGTGTTTCCCCCAGCCTGGTGACCATCGAAGAGAACATGCCCCGGCAGCTGGAAGTCGAGGTGATCCTCAAGCGCAACACCGACCGGCTGCTCCACAATCTGCAAGCGGAGCTGACCATCGAGCTGGGGCGGCTGGAGGAAAAATGGCATGCCCGCAAGCTGGAGCAGATCTTCATCGAAGATCGTCTTTACAAGGAGATCGAGGAAAAGATCAACTATAAGGCAGTGGTCAGCACCATCCGCCAGTCGCTGATCCCCTATGCCGAAGAATTGCAGCGCAAGATTAACACCGAGGATGTGGAACGGCTGCTGGAAATCAAGATTCGCCGGATCTCGCGTTACGACATCAACCGCCAGGAAAAGGAACTGCGGGATATCGAGAAGGCGATTGCCCAGATCAAGATCCACCTGACCGACATGGTCGGCTTCACCATTGACTACATCGAGGATCTTTTGGCCAAATACGGGCCGATGTTTCCCCGGCGGAGCGAACTCAAAGCCTTTGACGAGATCGATGCCCGGGCCGCGGCCTTGTCCAACCTTACGGTCGGCTATCACCGGGAGACCGGCTTCATTGGTCACAAGATCAAGGCCGAAGAGGCGGGCGGCGAGCACGAACTCTGCTGCTCCGAGTACGACCGGCTGCTCCTGATTTTTAAAGACGGCCTCTACAAGGTGATCCCTGTGCCGGACAAACTCTTTGTCGGCCCGGACCTGCACTGGATGGGCGTGGTAAAAAACGATCTGGTCTTCAACCTGATCTACCGTCACGGTCCGGAGAACCTGGCCTATGTCAAGCGCTTCGCCACCCCGAAATTCATCCTTAACCGGGAATACCGGCTGTTTGACGCAGACAAGCGTTCCACCATTCTCCTCCTGCTGCTCGGCAAGGAGGGGTTGCGGGTCCGAGCCAGCCTGGCACCCTCAGCCAGGGCCAAGCTCAATGCCGTGGAAATCGACCTGGACGATTTTCTTATCAAAGGAGTCAGCGCCAAAGGCAAACGCATCTCCAACCGCACCGTCCGCCGGACCACCGATATTAGCGGCACGCCCAAAAAAAAGGTGCTCAGTCCGCTGGAACTGCCCGGCTTTGAAAGTGGCGAAAAAGAGTGAGGGAGCCGGTCACCCCTTGTCTCTGATCGACCTTACCTCACCTTCTTGAGAGCCCATCGTCCCCACGTTTCTCACGACAGGATACCCCCGAACGCTTCCCGCACCCCCCGCCCGCGACCAGCATACTGCAACAAAAGATACAACAAACAACAAAATTGAAGACACCGTCACAAAAACAACGACAGTGTCTTTACTTTTTCCAGCAAAAGCCCGGATGCCCCTTGACACCTGTCTGTTTTTCCAGTTTATTCAAACTTTTTGTAAGGCAGGGTCAGTTCTGACCTTTGCTTTTTCAGTGCAAGCAGCTGTTCCTTTCCCCTGTTTGCACGACGGCAACCTTTATCGATCACAGGCAGGCAATATGGCATTTTGGCGAGTCCCGCTTGACGCGCAGGAAATACAGGTCACCAAAGGCCTGGTCACTATCATCGACGACCGGTGCAAAGGCTGCGGCTACTGCATTGAGTTCTGCCCCAAAGAGATCCTCCAGTTTTCCGACACGTACAACCGTAAGGGCTACCACCCCCCGGTGGTGACCAAACCCGACGAGTGCGTCAACTGCCACTACTGCGAGATCATCTGTCCCGAATTCGCCATCTATTCGGTGGAAATGGATTCAGCGAACGTCGAAAAATAATCCCCTCAACGAGGCAAGACCCCTGTTATGAAACCAGCTGTTCTCACTGGCGAACACTATATCACCGGCGATGTGGCCTGCGCCGAGGGAGCGATTGCGGCAGGCTGCCGATTTTTCGGCGCCTATCCGATCACCCCGGCCACCGAGGTTGCCGAACACATGGCCGAGCGACTGCCCGACATCGGCGGCACCTTTATCCAGATGGAAGACGAAATCGCGGCCATTGCCTCGATCCTCGGCGCCGCCTGGACCGGGGCCAAATCCATGACCGCCACTTCCGGTCCCGGATTCAGCCTGATGATGGAAAACCTGGGCCTTGCTGTCTGCACCGAGACCCCCTGCGTGATTGTCAATGTCCAGCGGACCGGCCCCTCCACCGGCCTGCCCACCCAGACCG
>JBBQCO010000087.1:0-13623 GCA_038318785.1 Desulfobulbales bacterium
CCGCTTTTCCGCTGCTTTTGGCCTTCTGGAAGTAGTCCATGTCGGCCAGGTTGACCCCTTTATACTCCTCGCCGCTGGCCAGTTCGCCGGTGTACATGAAGCCTTTGTTGTCGGTGACGAAAATCCCGAGATAACTGTTATCCAACTGTTTAAACTTTGCCTTCATCTGTTGCCGGAGGCTGGCAATATCCGTTGCCGCCCCTTCCAGTCCCAAATCTTTTACTTTTTGACCGATCAAACGGACATTGGTGTCGACAGCGTGGGCGGCTGCGGTTTTCGACTGGGCATCCAGAGTGGATTCAATAACGAGAGCCAGTTTTTCTGCCTGGGATGCCGCATTATTGCGGGCGATTTCGGCAAGCGCTGTGGCTGATTTGGAAACAGCTAAATAGCCGACCAGAACCAAGGGCACTGCCACGGCAAGACATCCGCCGACAATGAGCCGAAAACCGATTGATCGAATGTTCATTCTTTCTCCTTTTGATATATTGAAGTGGGTGGTTCAGTTCGAATTGTTCACAATGCTGTTTTTTTCCGGTGCGTTCTTCCCAATGTGCCCGCCTCAGACGGCGTTGATACCTTCATGTGCGGCTGGGCCGGTACTGTCGTCGGCGGACAAGGCCGGGCAACCTTTATATAGGCAAAGAAATCGTCCGGCGGCAGTGGTTGACTGTAATAGTAGCCCTGAATCTGTTCGCAACCGCAGTGCTTGAGCCACTTGAGCTGTTCCTCGGTTTCAACGCCTTCTGCGACCACGCTGATGCCGAGGTTGTGCGCCATAAGTATGATCGTTTCCACCAATTGCGAATCACTGAGATCGTCGGGCAAGTCGCGGATAAAAGAGCGGTCAATTTTCAAGGTCCGGATAGGAAACCGCTTGAGATAGGAAAGAGAGGAATAACCGGTGCCAAAATCATCAAGAGAGATGGAGATGCCGGCCTGCGCCAGTTGGTTGAGTGTGGCTACGGTTTTTTCCAGGTTGGTCATCATCGCGGATTCAGTAATTTCCAGTTCGAGTTGCGAAGGGGGAACCGCATGTTTGGCCAGAATGGCGAGGACCCGGTCAACCAAGTTGATCTGAACGAACTGCAGAGGCGACAAATTGACCGAAATGGAGAGGTCCGTATGCCCCAATCTGTTGAGGGTATTGAGTACCTGGCAAGCTTGATCCAAAACTTGTTCCCCCAGGGGGATTATCAGGCCGGTCTCTTCCGCCAGCGGAATAAAATCGGCCGGACTGATGATGCTCCCATCCTCTTTCTGCCAACGCACCAAAGCCTCGGCGCCAGTGATCACGTTGGCATACGGATCAATCTTAGGTTGAAAGAATACCGTAAACTCCCTGTTCATCACGGCTTGCCTGAGGTTGTTTTCCAACTGCCGCAAATAGAAAATACGCTCGCTCAAATCGGCGGTGAACAGGCACGAGTTGTTTTTTCCCCGAGCTTTGGCCTGATACATGGCAATATCGGCATTTTTGGTCAGGATACCGGGATTGTTGCCGTCATCGGGGTAGAATGCCACCCCGATACTGGCCGTGATGAACAGATCGTTACCATCGACGTTGAATGGGGCGGCAAAGCACCGCAACAGCCGTTTGGTCAGGTCGAGGACCATCTCTTCCGAGGCCACGGCAGCAACCAGAATGAGGAACTCGTCTCCCCCAAGTCGAGCCACCGTATCCTCTTCCCGCACCATTGCCACCAGGCGGTTCGCCACTTGCAGCAATAGCTTGTCGCCCCATTCATGGCCCAGGGTGTCGTTGACGTTCTTGAAATTGTCGAGATCGAGGAAGAGCACCGCCAGTTTGGTGCCACCTCGCTTGACATGGGCAATGGACACCTCGATCCGGTCATGGGCCAATCTGCGGTTGGGCAATCCGGTGAGGATGTCGTGATACGCCTGATGGACGATCCGTTCCTCCTGCTGTTTCATCTCGGTGATGTCATGAAAAACGGCTACATAATGGGTGAGGGCATTCTCTTGATCGCGAATCGCACTGATGCTCAGGATTTCCGGATAGATTTCGCCGGACCTGCGTCGATTCCAAATCTCTCCGGTCCAGCGTCCGGTTTGCAGCAACGAATTCCAGAGTTGACTGTAAAAAGCCTGTTCATGTCTGCCCGATTGCAAAACACGGCTATTTTGCCCGATAACTTCCTCGGGTGAATATTCGGTGATTTCGGAGAACGATCGATTAACGGTAAGGATAGTGGCGGAGGGGTCAGTGATCACGATCCCTTCCAAGGCATTCTCGACCGCTTTGCGATAAATAATCAGTTGTTGTTCCGCTTGGATGCGATCGGTGATTTCAGTGAGAATTTTCTGGTTTGATCGACGTAACCACTCGACATAATAATTGAAGTGGGAACACAGAATACCGATCTCGCCTAGGGCATTCTCTTCGGTGCACAGACTGATGTCACCTTCGGTGGCACGTTGCATCTGTTGCGCCAAGCGTGCAAGGGGGGCGGTGATCAAGGTTCCGAGATACAGGCTGAGGGGTATGGTCAGGGCCATTGAGCAGAGGACAATCAGAACGATGATCCAACCGAGTTTGGTCAAAGGCGCTAAAATTTCCTGTTCATACACCGTCGAGGCCACAATCCAGTCAAGCCCTGGAATGTAATCGAAGAACACTATTTTCCTCTTGCTCTCACTTGTTTCCTGATCTTCCCAGTCATAAAAGAAGTGCCCTTTTTTTTGGGCGACAAGACGATTAAACACCGATTTGATGTCCTCGTTGTCAAATGAGCGGACATTGCCGCTGAGCCAAGGATGCAGGATAATATCGCCTTGACCGTTAATGATGAAGGCGTAGCCGGTCTCGCCGAAACGATGTGATTTCAGGCCCAGACGAAGATCATTGGCGAGAAAATTGAAATCCTGCCGGTAACTCGACACCGAGACAATCCAATCCCAGGGTTCAAAAAAGAGCATATAGAGAACTTTGGCGCGTGCCTGTTCTTCCCCGGGGCCCTTCCAATCGTATTCAAGGTATCCATTCTTGTGGAACATTTGTTGACGGACGAACCATTGTTCGGACAAATCCGAATTCTTGACCGCTGCATTAGGATGAACCTGCACAACTCCCTGACTGGAAAGGGCATAAATATATCCATGCTCGCCAATAGGTTGCTGGAGGAGAATCTCTTCTCCCCTCTTCATTGCTTCGTTTTTGGTATGCCGACCCGTGTGAACCTGCTGTTCAAGTCCATCAAGAAGAGCAATGTTCATATGGGCGATGGCCTGCAGGTGATGACGGATGGCAAGGTGGGCGGCATTTTCGACCACATCTTTGACCGATGTATTCGCAATAGCGAGTTTCTCCATTATATTTTGCCGGACATTTTCGTACACAAAAGAAAAAATGACCGCACCCGAGACTATCAAGATTACGGCTACCACCACTAAAAAATGGCCGATTATGTGATATTTGATGGAATATCGCTGAGGGAGGATCGACATGAGGGAAGCTCTGTCAAAAAACATGCAAACAGCGTCTGCTGTCTTGGGTGGGGAACGGTGCGCCATCAGTTCCGCTAACTGTAACCGTTTAGCTGGCAAACTGAATTCCGGACCAAAGGAAAGGGAGAGCAGTAAAGACAGAGGAGGAGAATCCTGGAGCAGTCACCAAAACGAACGGGACGGGAGTTCGATTATCAGAAGAAAACGCGGGTCTGCCTGATGACACGCTCAGGGGAACGATATTCCGGCCAGAGACGGGACCGGGCTGGATGAGCGATGGAGTAACCCAATAAACATTTCCCTTGTTCGACAGCATGCCCACCATTTCCCTCCCTTGCATTTACCGAAGCAATGTCCCACTTGGGACAAAGCGAGTCAGAAAGACACGTTAGCAATACAAGGAGAGCAGAAAACGTACCAAAAATTATATTGTATCATTACGGTATGTTAATAATTAAGATATCCGCTGACTGTCCGTCAGCAGACAAGATCGTCCCGTTTCGGACATCACGGAGGGGGTGGGTTGGATTAATAAAACATCTTGCGGGAGGTTTTGAGCAGACGGGCTGCCGCCGATTTGTTGTTGCCGCTTTGTTGCAAAGCCCAATCCATAAGACGGGCAATCACTTCATCATAGGAAAATTCATCCGGAGAAAATTCAAAATGCAGGGAAACCGTCTCGGCTGTGGTGGCAGGATGAGGGATTACAGAGTTCTTCAGTTGCAGATGATCCGGCTGGATCAGTTCGCTATTGCTGATAATCGTGGCATATTCCAGGCGGTTACGAAGTTCGCGCACATTGCCGGGCCAATCATGGGACACAAGAAAATCAAGAGCGGCTTTGGAAAGGCCGGGCAAGGATTTCCCTTGATGGTGTCGAAAATCCGCTAGAAAATGGTCGACCAAAGAGGGAATATCTTCCTTGCGCTCGCGCAGGGGAGGAATCGTGAGCGGAAAAACATTGAGCCGATAGAAGAGATCCGTGCGGAACTGTCCTTGCCGGGAGAGCTCTTTTAAATCGCGATGGGTGGCAACGATGATCCGGAAATCCGCTGCCTGCGGGATGTCGGAACCAACGCTTTCAAAAACTTTTTCCTCCAGCACCCTGAGGAGTTTGGCCTGCAAGGCCAGGGGCATATCCCCGATCTCGTCGAGAAAAAGGGTCCCGCCGAGCGCACGGCGACACTTGCCTTCGCGGGGGCTGTCCGCACCGGTAAAGGCGCCCTTGACATGGCCAAAAAGTTCACACTCAAGCAGGGTCTCGGGAATAGCGGCACAGTTGACCGCAATAAAAGTGGCCGGCGAGCAGCCGGATGCAAAGTGAATGGCTCGAGCCAACACCTCCTTACCAACACCACTTTCTCCATACAAAGCGACCGTAGTCCGAGGATGGGCTGCCACCTGTCGCGCGGCCGTCAAGACAACCCCCATGGCCGGAGAAACGGATTTGATATTTTGAAAGCTGAACTTTTCATTGAACAGACTTTCCATCTGGTCACAGCGTTGCCGCAAACGGGCGCTTTCCAGAATTCTCTCGATGGTGAGGAGGAGTTCGTCCCGATGCAGCGGCTTAAGCAGGTAATCGGCAGCCCCTTCTTTCATGGCAACAACTGCTGTTTCAACGCTGCCGTGGGCAGTAATTACCAAAAAAGGCAGTTGAGGGAAACGGTTATGAATCTCACGGAGTAAGGTTACTCCATCCATTTCCGGCATAACCAAATCGGAGAGCACCAGATCGAAATCGGCTCTTTCCAATACCTCCAAGGCTGCTTTGCCACCGGCAACACTGCTGGATTCGAATCCGGCATCCTTGAGGTATCCTTCCAGTAAAAACAGGAAGCTCTGTTTATCGTCAACAATCAGTATCTTAGCGGCGGATGTTTTCATCTCGTTTCTCCGGTCATGCATCCGGCCCTAACCATGGACTGACGGCACGCAACTGTTTTGCCAGATCGTGCAGCTCACGAAAGGATAAGGCCGCCGCACTCTCGTGCAGCTTCACAGCCAGGTCTCCCGGACGACTGCTCTGTAAATAACCACACAATCCCTTCAGGCTATGCGCAGCTTCCTTGAACAGGACGCGATCCTCAAGGATAATGGCCTGGTCGAGGCGGTTGAGTTCACTCGCAATATCCTCGCGCAGCAACTGCAAATATGCTTGAATTCGCTGAGGATCATGTTCCATGTCGGCACGGGTGCGGTCGGCCAATCCCAGGTTTGGCAGGGATTGTGACGATGCGGGCTTTTGCCCCCCAACCGTCGGGCGACAGTGTTCACCAAGGGCTAAGGCCAGGAGCCGGGCATCAAGGGGCTTGAAGAGAACGGCCTGCATCCCGGCTGACAGACACTGCTCCGTTGTCGTTCCTTCCGTATCCGCGGTATAGGCAATGATCGGCGTAGGTTCGAGATTCGAGAGCCGTTCGAGTTGTCGCAGGCGACGTGTCAGCTCAACTCCGTCCACATCCGGCATCCGGATATCGAGAATAACACAATCATAGCGAGATACATCGAGCAATTCCAAAGCTTGCATGGCGCTTTCCGCCTCTGTAACCACATGCCCCCAGGCACGAAGCGTATCGCGCAGGAGTCTTCGATTAAAGGCGTTATCCTCAACCACCAGAATTTCGACAAACCCAACGTTCAACCCGCTAATTTCCTTATGCTGGGGAGGGGTAGCCGACAAAAAAGGCAGCTCGACCGTAAAGCAACTCCCCTGACCGATCTGACTGGTCACCTCAATGTGTCCTTTCATCAAATCGACCAAACCTTGGACGATCGCAAGACCTAAGCCGCTCCCTCCATATTTCCGTGTCGTCCCTGGATTGAGTTGAAGAAAGGGTTGAAACATCAAGGTGAGGTTGGCCTCTTCAATACCGATGCCGGTATCTTGAACTTCCAGGCGAATCAAACAGCCTTCATCCTGAGAACGTGGGCTGGGTGCTGAAATGGACAAGCCCACCTGCCCTGTTTCGGTAAATTTTATGGCGTTGCTGAGCAGGTTGGAAACAATTTGACGAAACCTCAGAGGATCTCCATTAATCCAAATTGGCAGATCATGCTCCTTTGTCACTGTAAATTCAATATTTTTTTGGCGAGCAACAGGAGCATGTTGCCATTGGAGGAGATCAATGACATCCAGCAGGTTGAAAGGGGTAGGGTCAAGATGCAACTGACCGGCCTCCGCCTTGGACATATCGAGGATATTATTGACCAAATCCATCAACAATCGAGAAGATCGATCAAGGATATTGACATACTCCTTCAACATCGCAACATCGTTTGTCTGGCATGCCAAGGCGCTAAACCCAACCATTGCGTTCAGCGGGGTGCGAATTTCGTGACTGATCATAGCCAGAAACTCGGATTTGGTATTGTTGGCTTTTTCAGCGGCCTTACAGGCTGCGCCCAGCTCAATTTGAGAGTGTTTTAACTCCGTGATATCGATGGCGTTGCCAACAAATGAATGGATCCTCCCTTCCTCATCGCGGCAAGGAGTGAAAATTGAAAGGTGCCAGCGAAGAGAACCATCGCGATGAAAAATGCGATATTCGATACGACTCCGACTCTCACCGCTTTCCAGGATCTCCTGTTGAAAACCTTCGCAGGCTTTAACGTCATCTGGATGAACAACATCCTGGAAATGCTTTCCGACAATAAAAGCCGGATCATACCCAACCAGCTTGGTATAACTGGGAGAAGCATAGGTGATAACTCCATCCGGCCTGATCGTATAAATAATTCCATGGCTGTTCTGCACCAGGGAACGGTACTGTTCCCGTGTCGATTTCAGTTTCTGTTCCGAATGTTTCTGCTCGGTTATATCCTCGATGACAAAGACCGTAGCCTCGTGATCGCCACATTGATCAAAAAGTGGTGCCGCCATGATACGGCTGTCGATACCGAGGGGAAGGAAACGCGCCTCAATGGTATGGGGTTGCCTGTGGCGGATGATTTTATGGAGCAGGCAGAATGCAGGCGGAGAGGCAAACCCGCACAGCAGATCACAACAACGCCGGCCGAGCACTTCGCGCCGGTCAATGCCGAGACGCTCGGCAAAGGTCTGGTTAACGCGGGTAATGCAGTGCTGCCTATCGATGACGAAAAGCATGTCCGGCGAGGTGTCGATGATCCTCTCCCAAGCTCGCTCCGAAACTTCGGCGGCGAGTCGGCCTGCCTCTGCTTGCCGATAGAGTTTTTCCAGTGCCTCATTGGCGAAAAAAGATTCCCGTCGATAGCGGAACCAATTGGCGGCAACAAGCCAACCGATGGTGTTCGCGCCAATGTATGCGGTGACCGTGGACAACGAGGCCACATACCCCATGGCCACCTTGACCGTGAAATAGAGAGAGAGGCTGCCCAGACTGAGAAGAAGGGGTGGCAGGACTCGACGGTATCCAGGCCCCGGCTGAACGGCATACAGGGCAATGATGAGGAAGAGTTCAATGATGACATGACCGGTATAAGTGGCAGGCCGGGAGAGGATGATCATGTTATCGGCCAAGGCGCAGGTCATGGCCCAGAGGAAACTCCACCGGTCGAACCGGTCAGGATTGTTGGTGCGCCAGACGACTGCTCCTGCCCAAACGGAGAGTCCGATCAATCCGATACGGAGGCCCAGGAGCCACTGAAAGGTCACCGTCCCCCGGAGAAAAAGGTAATCGGCGCGGATCAACAGCAGGTTAAAGACGATACCTAAACCGATGGTAACAACGAGGAGTTGGGCGTCCTGGCGGAGAAAGTGAAGCCGACACCTGCGCTCATCCTCCGGGCCGGCAGATTTGGCAACAGGGTGGTATTGAACGGTTTCGTTCTTCAGAACATGGACCCAAAAAAGCAGACAAGGAATCGGAAACTCAACATGAACGGTGCAGAATCGTCAGAAAACACTTTCGGGAAAACAGTCAATTTCTTCCTCTCCGCGAGAGGTCGCGTAACATAGCTCCGTCAACAAACAATGCAAGCGTTAATTTCAGGCTCAATCGTTGTATCCCATTGTGAAAGCAGGAATATCAGCAAGAGAGCAGTAACGATTCCCAAAACAGACACCTCGCGTTTGCGATGTCTCGAACATCCAAGGGGAACAACCGGAGCGCCAACATTTTTTCCCAGGTTCCCAAATAAGGGCGAACACACTATAGTCCATTGGGTTCGCCTTTTTCGAGTTGCCCCTTTCTCCCATAAAAAAAGAGAAGCAAAAAAACAGCACGCATGGACCTGACCGGCATCATCACCGCCATCCTTTCCGCCCTGTTCATGGGCACCGTGGGCGTGTTCGCTAAAATCACCGGACTGAAGGCCGAGGTGATCACCTTTTTCCGCCTCGGATTGGGTGCCGGTTTCATGCTGCTCTTTCTCCTGGCCACCGGCCAGGGCCAACGCCTATTTAACCGTCCTTCCTGGCCGGTTCTCCTCAACGGCACCATGCTGGCGGGATTTATCATTTTTTACGTTCAGGCCATGGAATACACCACCATGGCCAATGCCATTATGCTCGTCTACCTGGCACCGCTGGCCGCCTCCATCTTCGCCCACTTTTTTATGGGTGAACGGTTGACCCGAACCAGTGCGGCCCTCATAGGCCTTGCCCTCTTCGGTTTTGCGATGATGATGGAATTTCACGTCGACCTAACCGGTGGTAGCCGCCAACTTCAGGGGGTTGGTCTGGGACTTGTCTCGATGATCTGCTATGCCGCCTTCATCCTTATCAACCGGGTGATCGATGCCTCCATTCACGTCTATACCCGCACCTTCTACCAATTGCTGACCGGTGCGTTGGTGATGCTGCCTCTGTGTCTGTGGCAGCGCCCCGAACTGCCGCCGCAGGTCTGGCCCTGGCTGGCTGGAATCGGTTTGATTCCCGGATTTCTCGCCATCCTCTGCGCAGTGATTGCCCTCAGCCGCTTGCCGGCCGCGACTTTCGGCACCCTGGCCTACTTCGAACCCATCGCCGTCATCTACTTTGGCTGGGCATTCTTCCACGAGTCCTTGTCGTGGCTGCAAATCAGCGGCTGCCTCCTCATTCTCGTCGGCGGCGTCCTCAAAACTCTGTCGATTGTCGCAGCGGCCCCTGGCAAGGAGCAGGCTCCAACCTGACAGGATCGCCCTGCTCTCCGCTGTTGTCCCCTTGACCATCCGGCCAAGGTTCGCCCCAGGTCGCTGCAGTGCTTGTTGCATGCACCAACCAGGGCCAAGCCGGAACGGCTGGTGAAGAATTGGTCGTGACTCGGTCCATGGTTGCCAATGCGTTGCGCAAATGATACAAGAAACAAGAGGATTCACCTTTTTTTCCCGCAGCCCCGTCCCTCTAAGGGCAAAGCACATAGGGCTATTAACAGCCCACAGGTTTGGAGACGCATTATGTTGACCGGACAAGAACTCGAGAAGGGACTGTCGATGTTGAAAATGATTTGGGGCGCCCTGGTGGCATCGCTGCTCGTGTATATTTTTATTGCACCCATGATGCTGGAGACATCCCAGATAACCTTTCCGCCTGAAGACTACGACACCCTGAGAAAAGCGCTCTACAGCATCGCTTTTGTCACGCTGGCCGTCACCTGGTTTGTCCGCAGGATGCTTCTGGCCGCATCAACACCCAAACAGACAAAATCCCGGCAACACCCAGCCATCCAACGCTACACCACGGCCATGATCATTGCCCTGGCCATGTCCGAAGCCATCGGCATCTATGGGCTCATTCTTTTTCTCCTGGGCAAAAACCAGGTCGACCTCTATCTGTTGACAGCGCTTTCCGCCGCCGCCATGACCCTCTATTTTCCACGCAGGGAAGAGGTGATCAGCCTGGCCGAAAGATTCGCAAAAAAATAGGCTGGCCGTCAATCTGCCCGCACATTTCTTTTCCTGGAGCCGGAGGTCCTTGGCCTGCTTCTCTCCTCATTTTCTTCACCTGATCCGGTACATCAAGCATCTTGCTTTTCCCTGTTTTTCCTTGCAAAGCGCCATTGAAATTTGAGCGGGGGAAAGGTATGATATCCCGCCCCTCTGCCCGCTACCTTTGCGGTGCCCCTCTGCCCTGCCACAGGGCAGACAGATACACAATAAACCAGCCCAAGCACCACAGGGTGTGACACGGCAACCCCTCAACTGATATGAACCCGACGCCCTTGGGCACCGAACCCGCCCCTCCCCTGACCGCCGACAGCATCGACAGCAGGGATTCTTTTGTTTTTCTAGATAAACGCGGCAAACGTTGGCCCCGCTTCAGGCGCCTGATGTTCGCAGGCGGTCTGCTTTTTTTCATCGCGACGGTTCTGTTCATTCAGACCCTGGTGCTGCCGTCGTATCTCGTCATGCCCCCGGCGGTTGAACAGTTAAAATCCCGGATCAAGGCTTTGCAGGAAAAAAAATTGGCCAACAATCAGGCGACGGCCACCAAGCCCCTCTGGCTCGATTATGCCAAGAAGCATAAAAGCACCACGGTTGACGTCTCTGCAAGTGATAAGCAGAGGCACCAGCCGGCTTCTCCGTCAAAAAAAGAATCCATGGCCGTGACCTCCTTTGACGGAACCAGGGAAATCAGGCTGGGATTTTATGAGAGCTGGGATCCAGACAGCTTTGACTCACTGAAGGCGAACGCCGACAAACTGACCCACCTCTGCCCGGACTGGCTGACCTTTGATACCGAAATTGGTCACCTGAAAAGTACGCCGGAGGATAAGATTCTTGACCTGGTTAAGGAACAGGATCTCGTTCTCATGCCGCTGCTGCGCAATTTGGGAGAGGCCGATGTCTGGATGGCTGAAGCGGTGGAAGGGCTGATCAACGGTCCGGTCGAACGGCAGGAGCAGTTCATCACCCACCTCACCATCACCTTGAGCACTATGCAAGCAGGCGGGGTCGTGCTCGACTGGCAGCAGGTCGATCCCAGCTATCGTTCCAATATGAGTACCTTCCTGGCCCGGATAGCCGATGCTCTGCATCGCGAAAATATGGAACTCTGGCTTTGCGTCTCCACCGGCCGGGATCTGAAAATTTTTGATCTTGAAGTCCTTCCCCAGCACATCGATCGCTTCGTCGCCATGCTCCACGACGAACACGCCGAACTCGACCCGCCAGGGCCTATTGCCTCACAGCAATTTTTCAACGGGTGGCTTTCATCCCTGGTCGAAGGCTACGGCAAGCCTTCCCAGTGGGTCATTTCGCAGGGATCCTACGGCTACGATTGGACCGAAGGGCAGGAGTCCGCCGAGCTCATTAGTTTTCCCGACGTCATGAGCCGGGCCGGACGTTCCGCCCAGACCTCCTGCGACTTTCACCGTCCCTCCCTCAATCCCCACTTTGTCTACGGCGAGGGCAATTCGGTCCATACAATCTGGTTTCTTGACGCCATTACCTTTCTTAATCAATTAACAGCGGCCAGGGCACACCATGTGGGTGGTATTGCTGTCAACCGGCTGGGCACCGAGGATCCTGGAATTTGGGAAGTTCTCGATTTTCCACTTGAAAAATCACCCCACTTCGACAATCTCGCCCGACTCGAAACCATCCGGCCCGGTGAGGCCATTGCCCATATCGGCAAGGGCAACCTGATCACCATTGTCGACGAGCGCAGCGAGGGGAACCGCCACATCCAGATCGACAAAAAGGCCGCGCCAGGGGCCATGGCCAGCGCCACCTACGAAAAATTTCCCAGCTATCTGACCATTCTCCACCAGGGCCAGGGACCGGAAGACGGCGTCACCATCACCTTTGACGATGGTCCGGACAGCGAGTGGACCCCGCAGATCCTCGACATCCTCAAGGCCAAAAACGTCAAGGCCACCTTCTTCATGATTGGCGCCAACATGGAGAACCATCCCAAGATCGTCCGCAGAATACTTGCCGAAGGGCACATGCTTGGGGTCCACACCTACAGTCACCCCAATATCGCCCTGGTCTCCGAGGAGCGCGCTCACTTGGAATTCAATGCCACCCAGCGACTGATCGAATCGATCACCGGCCATTCCACCATCATCTTCCGGCCGCCGTACAACGCTGACACCAACCCCCATGATGCGGAAGAACTGGTCCCGATCAAACTGGCACAAGCCATGGGTTATGTGACCGTGACCGAGGATATCGACCCAGAGGATTGGGAGGAGCCGGGGGTCGAAACCATGCTCGAACGGGTCAAACGGGGTCGAATGCGAGGTGGCAACGTTGTCCTCCTTCATGATGCCGGTGGCGATCGCAGTCAGACGGTCGAGGTCCTCCCCAAAATTATCGACTACCTCACCGCCCGGGGCGACCGGATTTTGCCGCTGCCCCAACTTCTCGAAATCCCGACCGAACAGTTGATGCCGGTCCTGCCCATCAGCCAGCAACCCCTGACCCGCATGATCAGCGAGAGCGGCTTCACCGCCATTCACGAGGTGACTAATTTTTTCTGGGCCTTCATGATTGTTGCCACCGGTCTGACTCTTCTCAAAACCCTGGCTGTCTCCTGGCTGGCTATTCGCAGCCGCCGGGATGACGACGCGGCTGTGGATGCAGACGAATCCGCCGCCTTCTGTCCGCCGATCAGCGTCTTGATTGCCGCCTACAACGAAGAAAAAGTAATTCGAGATACCTTGCGATCGGTGCTCAACACCCTCTACTCCGGCCGGATGGAAGTCATCGTAGTGGACGATGGCTCCCAGGATACCACTGCGGCCATTGTCGCCGCCATGGCCGAAGACGATCCCCGTATCAGGCTGATCCGCCAGGACAATCTCGGCAAGGCCAATGCCCTGCGGAACGGTATGAAGGCGGTCAATCACCAATTGGTGGTCAGCTTGGACGCCGATACCCAGTTCACCCCCCAGACCATTGGCCACCTGATCCGACCTTTTGCCGATCCCACCGTCGGCGCAGTGTCCGGACGGGCGCGGGTGGGGAATGCCAACACCCTGTTTGCCCGTTTCCAGTCGCTGGAATATACCTGCGGTTTCAATCTTGATCGCCGCGCCTATCACCGGTTGAACTGTATTACCGTGGTTCCGGGAGCGGTCAGCGCTCTCAGGGTAGAAGCCATCACCAAGGCCGGCGGCATCAGCACCGAAACCCTGGCTGAGGATACCGACCTGACTCTGGCGCTGCACAAATGCGGATATGCCATCCACTATGCCCCCCGAGCCGTTGCCTGGACCGAGGCCCCGGAAACCATGCGAACCTTTGCCA
>JBBQCO010000088.1:0-13538 GCA_038318785.1 Desulfobulbales bacterium
AACCTCCCGCTTCCCTCTGGCCAACTCCGCCTCGGAGAATCCGTCCTTCAGGGCCTGGGCAAGGGATGCTTGCAGAAGCGTCAACCCTTGCCGCCACTTGCCGGTTTCGGTCCGGGCGACCAGCGTGGCATAGCCAAAACGTCGAAGAAAAATGCCGGATTGCGTCTTCGGCTGGGCTAGGGGACTGTCCGGACGCTGTTCCAGTTGCTCCAGACGATTGGCCAGGAGGGCAACGGCGAGGTACTGCCGCAACTGCTTGATCTCCCAGTCCAGGGTGTCGGGCCGAGGCTGGAGGTTGAACACCGTGGTCAGGGAGAGCCCGGTGTACCCCAACTCCGGTTCGGGAACGACCAGAATGTCAGTCCCTGACTCCCGGACCTGCCCAAAATCAGGACATGCGCCGATCTCTCCCACACCCTTCAAACCGGCAAACGCACCTTCCAGCAATTGAACGGTTTCTTGCGGCTTGATGTTGCCGACCACAACAACAATCATATTTTCCGGTCGATACCAGCGATCATAGTAAGACCGGAGCAAGCGGCTGTCGGCGACCTTCAGCACTTCTTCGGTGCCGATGGGATCGCGCTGGGCCACCAGAGTTCCGGCAAAATCGAACTGCAGCTGTTTTTTTGCCACCCGGGAGGCGGCGGAATCACGGCTGCGTTTTTCCGCCAGAATAATCCCCCGCTCTCGTTCCACCTCCTGTTCCTGCAGGAGCGCACCCCGGGCGTAATCGGCCAGGACCTTGAATCCTTCCGACAGCACCTTAGCCTCACCCGAAGGCAGCAGCAGTTTATACACCGTCTCGTCAAAGCCGGTGTGCGCATTGGTATCGCCGCCAAAGGTCATGCCCAGTGACTGGAAATACTCGATCAGGGTTCCTGGAGGATAGTGGGTGGTGCCGTTGAAGAGCATGTGCTCCAGAAAATGGGCCACACCCCGCTGTCCGTCGGTTTCGTGGATCGATCCGGCCTGGATGTTGATATAAAGCGCCACCCGGTTTTTCGGCTCCCCATTCGCCATGAGCACGTAACGCAGGCCATTGGCAAGCTTGCCGTATACCAGGGCCGGATCCGGTTGCAGATCACTGGCATCCTGGGGCCAGCCGGTGGAGAGACAGGAGGATTGAACCGGAGCATTATCGGTGCCTTGAGCCCCATCGAGCGGCAGAAGGACCAACGACAGCAGGGCAAGGAAGACGAGGCCGGATTTCGAGATCAGGGTTTGCTTCATTGTCGAACCTTTGGCTTTAGTGTACAAAACAGAAAGAATTCTCAGAATATAGTGTCTGCGTGGAGGGGAAACAAGATGCATATTGCCGGAAAAAGAGCCCTGGTTCTCGGAGCTTCGCGCGGCATCGGGCTGGAGGTTGCCCGAATGCTGGCTCACCAGGGACTGCGCTTAATCCTGCCCTGGTTCGATTGGCCCGAATCGGTGTCCGCCTTGGAAGAGGAATTCGGCGGCACGCAGGATGGCCACCTGCTGATGCGCGTCGATCTGCGCCAAGCGGACGAGGTGGCAGGTCTCATGATCGCCATCGACGGCAGCTTTGGCGGCCTGGACATCCTCATCAACAACATTGAGCGCGGCGGCATGCCGATTCTGCATGGGGATTATGAGCGCGAGGTCAACCACGAACAATGGCAACTGGAAATGGACACCACCCTGCACGCCAAATGGATGGTCTTCACCCTGGCCCTGCCCCTGCTTCGCCGAAACCCGGAGGCAGTGGTGGTTAACGTCTCTTCAATTGCAGGGATCATCGGCAGGTCCGGTCCTGCAGGCCTTTTGTTCAACGACGGCTATGCCGCCGCCAACCGGGGGGTTGCTTCACTGACCGAAACATGGGCCAGGTTAGGTGCGCCGGCCATTCGGGTCAACGAAATCATGCTGGGACTCATTGATTCCCGGCACGGGCCGGGCACAAGAGGCTGGGCTTTACTGACAGACCAACAGCGTCACGATCTGTTGCGGCATACGCTACTGCAACGAACAGGCACGCCGGCAGAGGTCGCCCAAGCCGTTCTTTTTCTGATCCGGGATGCCGATTTTCTCACCGGTACAGTTCTGCGAATCGACGGCGGGTATGTACTAGGCGGGGAAGACCCTGCGGAGATGCCCGAAGGGGTGCTGTAAGAGACCAAAGAAGCTATTTCAGATTTCCACGGCCCAGTCGGGTATGTGGTGCATGATGTACGTTGTCACCTTTTCCTTGGAGTTCGGATCGTTTTTTTGCACTCCGGCATCGCGCATCACTTCCTCAAAATCGAACCAGCAGAGTTCTTTGTCCTGGTGGCTATAAACAGTGAGAACCCGGCGACTCGGATCATCGAGATCCTCTTCTTCCTGAATGGCGGCTACCAGGCGCGAGGCCTCTTCGTGGGACAAGAAACGAACCTGATCGTCGTCGTTCATGGAATTCTCCGCAGTGCAGTCGGCAACATCGATAACGGTGGACATAAAAAAAGGCGAGAGGAACAAGCCTACTCGCCTTTTTCAATAATCGGGTTCAGGCAGGCTTAACAACAGCTCCGGAACGGATACAGCGGGTGCAGGCGTTGATATGCACAGTGCCACCATTACGGGTGAGCATCCGTACTCTCTGCAGGTTGGGCAGCCAACGACGACGGGTCTTATTATGGGCGTGGCTGACGTTGTTTCCGGTCGAGGGGCCTTTGCCACAAATTTCACAAGTACGGGCCATGGTATCATCTCCTCAAAAAAAAAGTCAAATTACAGTAACCGCAAATAATACCCGCTCACCTCGAAAAAGCAAGTTTTTTTCACAATCACCGCGAGGCAAGAAAGGCTCCAGACACGACGATCCACCCGCCCGCCTTTTTGTCCATGAGCCTGCAGGTTGAGTCCAACAACGCTTCCGTCACCCAAACCAGACGCATCGCTTTAAGATAAACCGGTAAAAAGGAAAGAGAAAATTTCTTCGCCCATTGGTTGGTTTCTGCTATAATCATCCTTACCGTCTTCGCCGCACCGGTGAACGTCCTTTTTGTCACAAATTTGCTGCCCCATGCAGAGGACCGGATCCAGCAAAAGACAGCGCCGCCATCGGGCGGACCACGCATAAGACCTCCCATACGCACAAGGAACTCCTTCATGGGGCATGCCGTTGCTCTCACATTAGAACTCTTCACCTGGCGAGCAATCTTGGACATTCTCCTGATTGCCGCCGGACTCTTTTTCCTCTACCGGACCTTGCTGCGCCTTGGCACCTGGAAGATCATGGCCGGCATCCTGATGGCGCTGGTAGTGTTCATTCTGGCCAACGCCCTCAACCTCAAAGGCATTGAGTGGATTTACCATAACGTCAGCAACGTGGCCGTCCTCGGCCTGATCATCATTTTTCAACCGGAACTTCGTAAGGTTCTGGAAAAAGCGGTTTCGGTGCCGCCGCATCGGCTCAAAGACCGTGACAGCGCCCTGCAAGCCCTGATCGGCGAAACCCTGATCAAACTGGCCCATGAACGGTGCGGCGCCATCCTCGTTTTTCCCGGAAAAGAACCGATCAACGACAAAATATCAGGGGGATACCAGCTCAATGCCGTCCCCAGCATCCCCCTGATATTAAGTATTTTTGATTCGAATTCACCGGGCCATGACGGCGCCGTCATCATCGACGGCAACAAGCTGACCCAATTCGGCGTCCGGCTCCCCATGTCACAATCCGCCAGACTTTCCGAGGATTACGGTACCCGTCACCATGCAGCCATGGGTCTCGCGGAACAGACTGACTCCCTGGCGCTGGTGGTTTCCGAAGAACGAGGCAAGGTCACTGCATTCAGCAACGGCGAGATGCGGCCGCTGCGAAATGCGGACGAGATCACCTTGGCCATCATCATGCATCAAAGGGAGATGGGGTTTCTCGGAAGGGACAACACTCCTAAAATACGCAAAAGAACGCTCTTTCAGGTAGCAGCTAGCCTGATCATCGCGGTGGTTTTCTGGTCGACCCTGATCGTCTCGCAGCGTGAAGTGGTGGAGCGTGTTCTACCGGTGAATATTGATTACACCGCACCGTCTGAGGACCTGGTCCTCGTGGGAGAAAAAGCCAACGAAATCAAACTGTATCTCTCGGGACCCAAATCCGAAATCGACAACATGGCGACCAACCCGCCCAGCGTTAAAATCGATTTATCCAAGATGGTCAAGGGGAGCCAAACCATTATCATCACAAGTGAAAATATGCGCCTCCCCAAGGGCGTCACCTTGCTGGACACCTCACCGCAACAGCTCAAACTCACCCTAGCTGCCGTGATAGAAAAAAATGTGGCCATTACGCCGCAAATCATCGGCAAACTCCCCGGCAATCTGAAAATTAAAAAAATTACTGTCACCCCGGAAACCGTGCTCGTGACCATTCCGGTCAGTAAAGACGAAAAGAACAACACCGAGGTTCTCACTACCCCGATCTACCTTGAGTCCATCTCCACCGACAGCAGGCTTTTCTGCAAGGTGATCGCCCGCCCCTCAATCCAACCGGTCACAAAACGCTGGCCGGACGTGGAAGTCCTGATCGAATTGCAGTAAACGCGCCCTCCCTTTTCTGATCCGGCCTGTAATCCCCTACCCCCCAAAGCTTTCCCCTCGCCGCGAAAAAGTACATTTTTGAGATGTTCCCAACAAAAAACCACCAAAAATGTTATTCTATTTTCAATACTGAAAACATCTGCGCGCGGCATCACCCACAAAATATTAATTTTAATACAAATTAATATTTTATCATTTTATCAAAAAATTGGCGCAATAAGTGTATAAGTAAAAGCGTTCAATGTGCCAACTTTCCACAAGCAACGACTTCTTGCCCATGTACACAAGAGTTATGTCCTTGCAGCTTGGAGACCCTGCAATTTTTATTAAAAAAGGAGAAGAGAATATGAAACGTTTATTTTCCATGGCCGCCCTTGTCGCCCTCGCCACCGGTGGCGCAGCATCCCAGGCAACAGCCGCCACCGCCACCGCTGCCCTTGACGCCAACAGCGCCTACGTCTGGCGCGGACTGACCTTTAATGACGGATTTGTGCTCCAGCCGAGCATGGACGTGTCCCACAACGGCTTTGCTTTTAACGTCTGGGGCAACTACGACATGGAGGATTATGATCCACTCGGTATCGAAAGCGGCAACTTTTCCGAAGTCGACCTAGCCGGATCCTATGCCTTTAAACTGGGTAGCGTTGATGCCAGCGTCGGTATCATTCACTACCTTTTCCCGGAGGCAGGCGCCGACAGCAGTACCACTGAAGTGTTCGCAGGTCTCAGCTATGACCTCGGAGCCGGTTTTGCGATCTCCACCAAGATGTATTATGATTTCGACGCGGTTGACGATTTCTATGTCACCGCTGGCCTGGGATACACCTACAGCATCAACGACAAAACCACTTTGGGCCTGAGCGGTTTGATCAGTTATGCCGGAGACGATTTTACTGATTATTACGCAGGCGGCACGGACAGCGGCTTTTTTAATTACCAGCTCACCGCTTCTATGAAATACATGGTCACCGATGCCTTTGGCGTGGGAGCTAACATCAATTTCACCGACTCCATGGACGACGACGCCTTACCGGATGAGGCCGTTGACACCACCGTCTACGGCGGCATCAATTTAACCTTTACCTTCTAATCTTCACTCCCCAGTTGCCTCTCCCCCTCTTCCCGGTACGGCCTTGCGCCACGGGGAGAGGGTTTCCTTTCCTTTTCTCTTCCCCTGTCGCCGCAACAACTTCCTCTTCTTTTTTTATCTCGCCTGCAGCCTGCTCACCAACACCCCTAGCCGCTGCATGCCGTCTTCCATCTGCTCACTCCAGGGGGTGCCGCAGCTTATGCGGATACAATTCTTAAAGCTGCCGGTCCCCGTTGTAATCGCCCCTGGAATGAAAAAAATCTTTTCTGCTTTGGCCAAATGAAACAGTTCGACCCCGTCAACATTCTCCGCCAACTCCACCCATAAGACATAGCCTCCGGCGGGCGCGGTCAATTTCGTCCCTTGAGGAATCCTCCCAGGGTATTGCCGAGGTCAACGAGAACGGGGCGCAGAGCACGATGGTGATTGCCGATATCACCCGCGACATTGCCGGCATCAATCAGCAGTCGTCCCAGGTGGGCGACGGCAGCGGCCAGGTGCAGCAAAGCGCGCATGGGCTGGCTGAATTGGCGGCCCAATTGGAGAAATCGGTGAAACAGTTCAAAGTCTAAGCGTTGCGGACCCCTTCCGAGTGAATGCGCCCTCTGAATTGCAGACTGGAACCCGGACCAATAAAAAATTTGACATTCATTCCGGTTCGTGAGTCAATTCAATTAAACAGCAACCGAGCCCGATTTTCGGCAGGAATGCTAGAATTGACAAAGGCTTTTCCGTCGATGCGGAAATGTCCGCATCGGCCGGAACACTCATCACAAGGAGTACAACTATGTTGAAAAACCTCAAGATCGGAACGCGGCTGAGCCTCGGTTTCGGCATCCTCCTGCTGCTCATGATGGTTGTAGGCGGGTATGGCATCAAATCGATCAAAACTCTGCATGAAGAGATCGACCTGCTGGTCGAAGACCGGATGGTCAAAGTCGAACAGGCCAATGCGATCATCGACCAGATCAATATCGTTGCCCGGGCCACTCGCAACATGATTATTGACGACAACAAGGAAACCCAGGCAAAGGAGGTTCAGCGCATTGCCGATGCCCGTAAAACCTCCAGCGGACTGCTGGACCAAATGAACAAAACCATTAAAAACGACAAGGGTGTGGCGATCCTTAACAAAATCACCAACGACATCCGTCCGGTCTTCGGCCGCCACCTGGAAGCGCTGTTGGGGCTGATCAAAGAGGAACAAACCCTGAGAGCCAAGATGCTGCTCCTCGGCGAATACCGGCAAATCCAGAACGCCTACTTCAACACACTCGAGGAGTTGATCACCTTCCAGAACGATCTGGCCAAAAAAGCGGGCGCCGATGCCGCTGCGGCCGCCGGTACGGCCACCACCCTGATTGCCACCCTGCTGGCTATAGCCCTGGGGCTCAGCGTGATCCTCGCCTTCTTCATTATCCGCTCGATCACCGGCCCGGTCAGCAAGGCCGCAGCCCTGGCTGACACCATGGCCAAGGGTGATTTCACCGCCACCCTTGACATCAACCAGAAAGACGAGATCGGCAGCATGGCCAAATCGCTCAATTCCATGGTCGGGCAACTGGGCACCATGATCCGGGACATCATCGGCGGCGTCAACACCCTGACCGCCTCCTCCAATGACCTGGCCGCCGTTTCCAAGCAACTCTCCGCCAATGCCAAGGACACCGCGGACAGAGCCGGAACAGTCGCCGCCGCCACCGAGGAGATGAGCACCAACATCCAGTCGGTCTCCGCCGCCATGGAGCAGTCGACCAGCAACGTCAACATGGTGGCTTCCGCCACCGAAGAGATGACCGCCACCGTCACCGAGATCGCCCAGAATGCCGAGAAGGCCCGTTCCATTTCCGAGGCCGCGGTCAAGCAGTCGCGGCAGACCTCGGAAAAAATGGCGGTTTTGGGCGAATCGGCCCGCAAGATCGGCCGGGTTACCGAGACCATCACCGAAATCTCCGAGCAGACCAACCTCCTGGCCCTTAACGCCACCATCGAGGCAGCCCGGGCCGGTGAAGCAGGTAAAGGATTTGCGGTTGTCGCCAACGAGATCAAGGAACTGGCCCGCCAGACCGCCGCCGCCACCGTGGACATCAAGAATCAGATCAGCGAAATGCAGGACACCACCGCCACCACGGTGGAAGATATCGAGAAGATCTCCGAAGTGATTGCCGAGATCAACAACGTCATCAACGGCATCGCCACCGCCGTGGAAGAACAGTCGGCTGCTTCCAACGAAATCGCCAGCAATATCAACCAAGCCTCTCAGGGTATTGCCGAGGTCAACGAGAATGTGGCGCAGTCCACGATGGTGATTGCCGATATCACCCGCGATATCGCCGGCATCAACCAGCAGTCGTCCCAGGTGGGCGACGGCAGCGGTCAGGTGCAGCAGAGCGCGCATGGACTGGCCGAATTGGCGGCCCAGTTGGAGAAACTGGTGAAACAGTTCAAGGTCTAAGCACTGCAGGACCCTTCCGGGCGGATGCGTCCCCCCTCGCATCCGCCCGGATTGTTTTTTTCGCCCTCCGCTACCCACCGTTTTTCCCGAAGGCCCCGCCGGGCAACGTCTCTCCTGAAGCCCTTGCTGTTTAGGATTTCTGCACGGTTATCCTTGTTGCCGCCTCCCTCCCCATGGTACACAAAACAGGTAAGATAAAGAGGATCAAGTCATGGCAAACCATCCGCCTCCCAGGCACTGACTCCCTTCATCCGGCGGGCCTTTTCGCCGTTCCAGAAAAAGAGAAACCATGCAGGAAAACAACCAACCCCTGATAACCTCGGACCTGCAACTCCAGTTTCTCCTGAACGCCTCGCCGGTGGGCATGCTGGTCTTTAACGACCGGGGAGAAATAATCCTCGCCAACCCTCCCGCCGAAAACCTCTTCGACCTTTGCTCGAACATCGATTCGCTTAAGAGATGGGGCGATTTCATCCGCTGCACCAATCGACTAAGAACGCCCAGAGGCTGCGGCCATTCCACCTCCTGCCCGAGCTGTCCTCTGCTGCGCGGCCTGCGGGCAACCCTCGCCGGCACGGCCACAACGGATAACCAGGAAGGCGAGGCCACCCTTGACCGGGAACCTGGATGCGAGCCGCTCTGGATCCGCTACAAAATCAAGCCGCTGGCCATCAACGGCCAGCGAGGTGCGCTGCTCACCGTCGACGATATCACCGCCCTGCGGCGATCGGAACAGCAGTATGCCCAGCTCTTCCGGGAAATGCTCAATGCCTTTGCCCTGCATGAGATTCTCTGCGACGACCAGGGTCTTCCTGTGGATTATCGTTTTCTCGCGGTCAACCCCGCCTTTGAGCGCCTAATCGGGCTGAGCTCGGCCCAGATTGTCGGCCGCACGGTCCTGAGCGTCCTTCCCCACACTGAGCCCCACTGGATAAGCACCTACGGCAAAGTGGCCCTGACTGGTGAACCAATCCGTTTTGAGAACTACTCCAGAGAGATCGGCAAGCATTTCTCGATCAATGCCTTCTGTCCGGCACCCGGCCAGTTCGCCTGCCTCTTCGAGGACATCACCGAGCGCAAACAGGTGAAGGAGGAACTGAAAAAAAACGAGGCCAATTACCGGTCCACCTCTGCCCTCCTGCGCTCCCTGTGCGACAATCTCCCGGACATGATCTGGGCCAAAGACCTCAAAAACCGCTACCTGTTCGCCAATGCCGCCCTGTGCCGCAACCTGCTCAGTGCCGTTGACACCGAGGAGCCGCTTGGCAAATCCGATCTTTTTTTCGCCGAGCGCGAACGGGCGTGCCATGCCGACCAGACGCAGTGGCACACCTTCGGCGAGTTGTGCCGCGATTCCGACACGGCCACTCTAGAAGCCGGCGTGCCCATGCAGTTTGACGAATTCGGCAACATCCGGGGACATTTTCTCTTTCTCGATGTGCACAAGGCGCCTTTCATTGACGAAAACGGCACCCTGATCGGGACGGTGGGCTCAGCCAGGGACGTGACTGCGGTCAAGGAAATGGAACGACAGCTCAGGGAAAGAGAGGAACGCCTGGACCTGGCCATCCGCGAAGCAGATCTCGGCACCTGGGACTGGCACATTCCCAGCGGCACCATAGTGACCAATCAGCGCTGGGTGGAGATGCTGGGCCTGACGGCGGAAGAGGTAGAACCAAACTTCGGTTCCTGGATGGCGCTGGTCCACCCCGATGACCTGGCTCGAGTGAACGCGGCGCTTGCCCGCCACCTTGCAGGCAACACCTATTCCTACGAAACCGAACACCGCCTGCACCATAAATCCGGCGAATGGATCTGGGTTCTGGACAAGGGCCGGGTGATCGAGCGAGATGCCCAGGGCAACCCCCTGCGCGCCTGCGGCACCCATCTCGACATCACCCACCAGAAAATCCTGATCGAGCAATCCAGAGACGGCATTGTTATCCTTGACAGCCGGGGCAAGGTACGCCAAGCCAACCAGCGCTTTGCCGACATGCTCGGCTATACGCCCGAGGAAGTGCAACAGCTTCATGTCTGGGATTGGGATACCCAATGGACACGCGAGCAACTGCTTGAGGCGATCGACCTTATTGATGCCACTGGGGATTTCTTTGAAACCTTTCAACGCCGAAAAGACGGCACAATCTTCCCGGTGGAGATCAGCAGCAATGGCTCGATGTGCGCCGGCGAGAAAATGGTCTTCTGCGTGTGCCGCGATATCACTGAACGCAAGAAGGCGGAGGAGACCATCCGCCACAATGAAAGACGATTACGCAAGCTGGTGGACATCCTTCAGCATCCGGCCGACCAGGCGCAGGAGTTTCTCGACCACGCCCTGGAACAGGCCATCGAACTCACCGGCAGCACCATCGGCTTTCTGTTGCAGTATCACGAAGAACGCCAGGAATGTGTCCTCTGCTCCTGGTCCAGGGAGATCATGACCTCCGGCGCCATGACCAACCTGCAGAACACTTTCCATCTTGAACAGGCCGGGTTCTGGGGCGAGGCAATCCGAAATCGACGGCCCGTGGTCATCAATGACTTCGAGGCAGACCACCCGCTCAAGCGTGGCACCCCTGAAGGCCATATCGAATTGCGGACATTCATGGCCGTCCCCATTGTTAAAGACGACCGCGTGGTGGGCGTGGTCGGCCTGGCCAACAAGACGACTGCGTACGACGAGAATGATATGCTGCAGGTATCCCTGCTCATGGACAGCGTCTACAACATTGCCGAGCGCAAGCGGATGGAAGTGGAGCGAAGCCGGCTGCAGGCGCAGTTGGTCCATGCCCAGAAAATGGAAGCGATCGGTACCCTGGCCGGCGGCATCGCCCACGACTTCAACAACATCCTCGCGGCGGTGATCGGCTATGCCGAGATGGCCAGGGAGGACAGCCCGCCCGGCTCCATCCTCGCCCGCGACCTCGACCGGGTGCTTGAGGCCGGCAACCGGGCGGCAAGCCTGGTCAGGCAGATCCTCGCCTTCAGCCGTCAGCAGGACAGCGAGCGCGTCCCGCTCGATCCCTGCCTCATCGTCAAGGAGGTGGTCAAGCTCCTCCGGCCAAGCCTGCCCTCGACCATCGCCATCAACCATCGCCTCACCGCCAGCCGGTGCGTCCTTGCCGACCCCACCCAGTTGCATCAGGTGCTGATGAACCTCGCCACCGACGCCTTCCACGCCATGGAGCAGACCGGCGGCAGCCTGGAGATCGTCCTTGAGGACATCGACTGCAGCGAAGACGACCTCGCCCTCCACCCGGGCATTGTTCCCGGCCCCTTTGTCCGGCTCTCCGTTGCCGACACCGGCCCGGGCATTCCCCCGGAGATCAGGGACCGGATCTTCGACCCCTATTTCACCACCAAGGGCGTGGGCAAGGGCACCGGCATGGGGCTTGCCATCGTCGACGGCATCGTCCGCGGTTCCGGCGGCTTCATCACCTGCGAGTCTGGGCCCGGTAGAGGCACCATCTTTTCCATCTTTCTGCCGATCTTCGACGGGGAAGCTCCGCTCGTGGGCGAAAAAACCGAACCCGTGGCATCGGGCAGCGGCCGCATCCTCCTCGTCGACGACGAAGAAATCCTCATCGAGATGGGCCAGGCCATGCTTGAGCGGCTTGGCTACGAGGTGACGGTGCGCACCAGCAGCCTCGAGGCGTTGACCACCTTCCAGAACGATCCCCACCGCTTCGACGCGGTGATCACCGACCAAACCATGCCGGGCATGACCGGCGTTGATCTGGCCCGCCGGATGTTGCAGATCCGCCCTGACCTGCCGATCATCCTCTGCACCGGCTACAGTAACCTCGTCACTGAGGACCAGGCCAAGAGTTACGGGATCAAGGGGTTTACGATGAAACCGCTGACCATGAAAGAAGTGTCCACCCTGCTGAGAATGGTGCTGGACCTCGATGAAGGAGCGCAATGAACCCCACGGATGACCGATCTGAACACGCTGCTGCGTTGCGCAAACGCGCCGAGGAAATCCTCCGGGTCCGTTCGCCGCAGTCCCCGGACGAGTTCGCTTCCCTCTCGCCTGAAGAAATTCGGCGGAAGTTCCATAAACTGCAGGTCCATCAGATCGAGCTTGAGATAGAGAACGAGGAGCGGCTGCATTTTCTTATCCGCAATTCCTCGGACAGCCTGGTCATCATCAATGCCGACGGCACCCAAAGGTATGTCAGCCCTGGGGCGGAGAGAATCACCGGATTCTCAATTGCCGAACTGGAGGGCAGAGCGATCGGCACCCTCATCCATCCCGACGACATGCACAAGGTGACGGCGGCCTGGAATGCAGCTGTCGAACATCCGGAAAAGACCGTGACCGTCCAATACCGGCATATCCACAAAACACGGGATTGGGTCGTCTCGGAGGCCATTGCCCAGAGCTTCATTGACGAGCCTTCCATCAACGGGGTTATCGCCAGCGTCCGGGACATAACCGAGCGGGTGGAAGCTGAACGGGCCTTCAAGGACAGCCAATCTCTTTTGAACGCCACCCAGCAGCTCGCCCGAATCGGCGGCTGGGAATGGAATGTGGCTGAGCAGTCCATGACCTGGACCGACGAGACCTACCGCATCCATGGCCTTGCTCCGGGTGACCAGCCGAATCTTTCCGCTGAACTCATCGACCGGAGCCTCGCCTGTTATCTTCCCGAAGACCGGCCCTTGATCACCGAGGCCTTCCGGCGCTGTGCCGAATCGGGCAAACCCTACGATCTTCGCTTTCCCTTCGTCGCCGCCGACGGCCGAAGGCTCTGGATCCGCACCATCGCTGAGCCGATGCGAACGGAGGGCAGGATCGCTCTGGTGCGCGGCACCCTTATCGATATCACCCGCGAACAGCAGATGGAAAACCTCCTCCAAGCCCGCCTCCGCCTGAGCGAGGCATCGGCCTTTCAATCCCTGGACACGCTGCTCTCGTGCGTCATGGACGAGGCCGAGACCCTAACCGACAGCCAGGTCGGCTTTTTCCATTTCGTTGAACCAGATCAACAGACGCTCTCGCTCCAGGCCTGGTCGCGAAATACCCTGACCCACTTCTGCTCAGCACAAGGCAAAGGGCTGCACTATCCCGTTGACCAGGCAGGAGTCTGGGTCGACTGCATCCGCCAGCGAAGGGCGGTCATCCACAATGACTATCCCTCCCTGCCCCACCGCAAGGGGTTACCGCCCGGTCACGCCGAGGTCCGGCGCGAAATGGTGGTCCCTATTTTCAGAAACGAAAACATTGTCGCCGTGTTCGGAGTGGGCAACAAGGAACAGGAGTATGGCCAGGAGGATATCGATCTGGTGACCAGCCTGGGTGACATGGCCTGGGATATCGTCCTGCACAAGCAGACCGAGGAAGGATTAATGCGGAGCGAGGAGCGATTCCGCAAGCTCCTGGAAAACCTCCCTACGGTGGCGGTTCAAGGCTACGGTCCCGACGGCACGGCGCAATACTGGAAC
>JBBQCO010000089.1:0-13428 GCA_038318785.1 Desulfobulbales bacterium
ACACAGGACATCCGCCACCGGATCTTCGATCCCTTCTTCACCACCAAGGGACCGGGCAAGGGCACCGGCATGGGACTTTCCATCATCCACGGCATCGTCACCAGCTACAACGGTTTTATCACCCTTGACAGCATGCCGGGGCAAGGGTCGGTGTTCCATATCTACCTGCCGCAGGCTGAGCAGGAAGTGCTGCCCGAAGAAATCACTGCCGAACAGGAACTCCACGGCAACGAACACATTCTCTTTGTCGACGACGAGGAAGTGCTGGCTACCATGGCAAAAACCATGTTCGAGCGGTTGGGCTACCGGGTAACGGTTCGGAGTAACGGACTCGAGGCCCTCACCACCTTTCAGAACCACCCCGACCTCTATGACCTGGTGATCACCGACCAGACCATGCCCGGCATGACCGGAATGGATCTGGCCCGGCGCCTGCTGCTGCTTCGTCCCAACCTCCCTATCATTTTGTGCACGGGCTACAGCACTCTTATCTCCAAGGAGGAGGCCAAAGCCCACGGCATTCGCGAATTTGCCCTCAAACCCCTGACCAAAAAAGACATGGCCACCTTGATCAAAAAAGTGCTCCATCCCGGATGATCTGGTCCCACGGATGACCACCTTGCAACACCCTCTCCGAGCGAAAAGCTGCAACGCAGACAGAGCCCTTAATAATTCCGCGACAACCCCACCCGGCCAAGTCTCCACCACTTTCGCCACAAGCCCCAAGCGGTACAATTTGTTTTGAACAACCTCATGGAAAAGCTTGTTTTTCACGAGTTTTTCCATTACCGTGTGTACCACACTGAGGCAGTACCCACCTCTTTTCTTGTCCATGCTACCTTCTTGATGAACCAGCCGACCTCCGGGCTCTCCGGAACGGCATTTTGAGCGATCTGCCACGGATCCATCATGAGTGACCACAGCGACATCCCGTTCACAAACCTGCCAAAATCTACGGCAAGGATTCTTGCATCGTCCGCGAGCGCACACGAGTTGGCAGACGATTGCAAGCAGACCACCCACGAATCGCCGGACCATCAGATCGAAAGGGAGCTGCATAACGAAGAACTGCGGAAGACCCAGAACGCCCTCGAAGAAAGCCGCGCCCGCTACATGCACTTATACCACAACGCACCCGTCGGATACGTCGTCCTCGATAAAGCCGGGGTGGTCAGCGAAACCAACATCACCTTTGCCAAGATGGTGCATCAGGATCGAGCGCAGATTTTGGGCAGGCACTTCGGTGATTTTATCCATGCTGACGACCGCCCGAATTTTCTTGCCCGCTCCCCGGCCTTTTTTGAAAATCCCGCCGAAAAAACCCTGGAACTCCGGATCAACACGCCTGGAAACGCTCCTTCCCATGTCGGGCTGCAGGCAACCCGACAACATCGCTTCAACGACGACTCGCCCTCCAGCCCCGATGAACTCCTGCTGACCGTCACCGATATCACCGACCGGGTGGCCATTGAAAAGGCGTTGACGGAGTCGGAACAGTTTGCCCGTTCGACCGTTGATGCCCTCTCCGCCAACATCGCCATTCTCGATGAAACCGGCCGCATTATTGCGGTCAACCAGGCCTGGCGGGAATTTGCCCACACCACCAGCGACCATCCCGAAACGATCAGCGAAGGGGCAAACTATCTTGCCCTCTGCCATTCAGTGCAGGGCACGGAAGCCGAGGCAGCAAAAAAACTCGCCTCCGGCATTGTTCAGGTGCTGAACGGCGAAATGGATATCTATTCCCAGGAGTATGCCTGCCATGCCCCGGGAAAAAATCCGTGGTTCAGCGGCATGGTGACCCGTTTCCCGGCCCGCGAGGGCAAACGGGTGGTGGTCGCCCATGAAAACATCACCGAGCGCAAAAAGCTGGAAGCGGAAAACCTGAAACTGCTGCGCCAATTGAACCAGATGGAAAAAGAAGACAGCCTGGGTCGAATGGCCGGCGCCATCGCCCATCATTTCAACAACCTGCTCTTTGTTATCCTCGGCAACATTGAACTGGCGCTGGAAAATGCGCCGTTCGACCCGATGTTGCAGCAGAGCCTCAAGTACGCTCAGGACGGGACCAACCGGGCGGCGGAGATCTGCGGCAAGATGCTCACCTATCTTGGCTTGACCATCACGGACAGGGCCATGATCGACCTCAGCGCCGTCTGCCGCCGGAGCCTTCCCCTGTTACGGGCACTCAAGCCTGAGACCGCAACCCTTCACCCCAACTTTCCCGCCTCCGGGCCGACCCTTGTTGCCAGCGCCCACCAGATCCAGGAACTGCTGAACATTCTGGTTGAAAACGCCTGGGAATCAAGCCCCGATAAGCATTGCGACATCTACCTGACTATCACAACGGCGGCCACGACCGATATTGCCGAACACCGCCTTCCCCTTGCCTGGAAACCGCAGGGTGCGGCCTATGCCTGTCTCGAGGTTGCCGACAACGGTTCAGGTATTGCGGAAGAACACATCGAAAAAATATTTGATCCTTTTTTTTCCAACAAATTCATGGGCCGGGGCATGGGTCTACCTATGGTTCTGGGTATCCTCCGCGCCCACAAAGGCTGCGTGACCGTCGTCAGCCAGCCCGGCCAGGGCACCACGGTCCGCGTCTATTTCCCGCTCCCCGAGGAAACGGCGGAATAGGGCCAATTGTATTTGGCCTCAATTGCAAAGAACCCGGGTGAGCTCCAACCAAGCGGTTCATTCCGGAAAGCTCAGGACTTCTCCTGCCCTTCCCCCGTCTGTTTGCCGCCTATCGGTTTGCCTTTATATCTCACCAGAAAATAGCCCGTGCACAGGGCAAAAATAATGGCGGCCAGCCCGAGCAGCAAGGATCCGGAGGCATCCTTGATATCGAGAATGATCACCTTGCGCGCCACAGCGATAATGGCAACGGCCATCACAATCCGGGCATGGTCGCTCGATTGATTCAGGTAGGTCTTCACTATGGTTTGGAGCAGCTCAACACCGATCAGCACCAGCATGAACAGGCCAAAAATCTCAAGCAGTTCATCTATTTCAAGCAGCAGCACAGGGGGTGAAACGATGTCCTTGATAAGGATATAGCCCAGCTCGAAGGTGGCGAGCAGCAACACCAAGGCCATCATCACCACCAACGACAGGATGATCATCCGCTCGAATTTTTTAATTATTTCGATCATGCGTCGCTCCTTGCGGTCCGTTGCCCTTGACCAATACCACCGGATGGCCATGATCGCCTGCGGCGGAATGCTTTTTCCGCCTCAACCGCGCCATAGATGGCACCGGCTCCAACCAGAATCAACACCCATTCTCCCACACCTATCGCCTGGCTGCCGAAAGCCATCTGCATCACCGGATGGTAGGTGAACAGTACTTGCAGCGCGATCATTAGGGCAACCCCGATCAACAAGAGCCGATTGCCGGCAAAGCCAATATAAAAGGCTGAATAGCGCAGCGAACGGCAATTGAACAAATAGAACATTTCGCCAAAGACAAAGGCATTGACCGCACAGGTCCGGGCGGCCGCGACACTGCGTCCCTGGGCGAGCGCCCATTCGAACAGACCGAAGGCGAACAGCAGCAGGAGAAAACCGACCAGGCAGATCCGGCCGATCAGTTCCCCGGTCAACAGCGGGTGAGCCGGGTTGCGGGGCGGACGGTTCATGATGCCCGGTTCCTTGGGTTCAAAGGCCAGCATCAAACCGAGCAGCACTGCCGTAGTCATGTTGACCCAAAGAATCTGCACCGGCAGGAGCGGCAGTTGGCTGCCGGCAAACACCGCCGCCAGAATCACCAGACCCTCGCCGAGGTTGGTGGGCAGGGTCCAGGTGATGAACTTGACCAGGTTGTCGTACACGCCCCGCCCCTCCTCGACAGCAGCGGCGATCGAGGAAAAGTTGTCATCGGTGAGCACCATGTCGGACGCCTCCTTGGCAACCTCGGTGCCGGTGATGCCCATGGCCACGCCAATGTTGGCCTGGCGCAGGGCCGGGGCATCGTTGACCCCGTCACCGGTCATGGCGACGATATGGCCGGTGGCCTGCAGCGCCTGGACCAGACGCAGTTTCTGCTCCGGGGCCACCCGGGCAAAGACCGGTGCCTGCCGGGCTGTTTCGATCAGCGCCTCGTCGGACAGTTCGCTCAGCTCCTGTCCGCTCAGAGCCAAAACCTGGCCACCGCTTTCATCGATCAGACCGATCTGCCGGGCAATGGCCATGGCGGTGATGGCATGGTCGCCGGTGATCATCTTCACCCGGAGACCGGCCTGCCGACAGACCTGCACCGCAGCAACCGCCTCCGGACGAGGCGGGTCGATCATGCCCTGCAGGCCGAGGAAGGTCAGGCCATCGGCGACTTCCTCATGCGTAAGTATATCGGCCGCCGCCTCCCGCTCGATGCGGGCAAAGGCGAGCACCCGCAGCCCCTTGGCCGCAATCTGCTCGACCATCCGATGACCGGCGTCGCCCTCCAGAGGCTCAACCCCGCCTTCCCGGCTCAGGGCATGGCGGCAACGGGCCAGGATGCTTTCCACCGAGCCCTTGAGGTAGACGACCTTCCTTTCCTGACCGGAGTGCAGGGTGGCCATGTACTGGTAGCGGGATTCAAAGGGAATGACATCAAGACGTGGCATCTCGCCGGCCAGCGTCTCCCGTTCCAGCCCGGCCTTGCCGGCGGCCACCACCAGGGCGGCCTCGGTGGGATCGCCTTCCACCCGCCACTCACCGTCTTCTCCTTGGGTGAGGACGGCATCGTTGCAGAGCAGCCCGGCCAGCAGACATTCGCGCAGCGCCGGGTGTTCGGCCGCCACAACAGGTTCGCCCTGTCGGCTGAATTCACCCTCGGGGTCGTAGCCGCCGCCGGACACCGCAAACAGGTCACCGCCGGCATAGACCTCCTGCACGGTCATCTGATTCTGGGTGAGAGTGCCGGTCTTGTCGGAACAAATAACCGTGGTGCTGCCCAGAGTTTCCACTGCCGGCAGTTTGCGGATAATGGCGTTGCGTTTGGCCATTTTGGAGACGCCGATGGCCAGGGTGATGGTCACCGCCGCCGGCAACCCCTCGGGAATCGCCCCCACAGCCAGGGCCACTACCGCCATGAACATATCGATCCACGTTTCCCCGCGCATCACGCCGACAACGAAGGTAGCCGCCGCCAACCCAAGAATAACGTACAGCAGCAACCCGCTGAACCGGGCGATTTTTTTGGTGAGCGGCGTCGCCAGGATATCGGCGGAAGCAATCAATTCGTTGATCCGGCCTATTTCCGTACGGTTGCCGGTAGCCACCACCACCCCGGTGGCAATACCGTAGGTCACCAGGGTCGAGGAATAGGTCATGTTCAGGCGATCGGCCAGGACCGTGTCCAGAGGTTGCGCTGCCTTGTCTTTCTGTACCGGCACCGATTCGCCGGTCAAGGCCGACTCATCCACCTGCAATTCCTTGACGGTGAGCAGACGCAGGTCAGCCGGCACCTTGTCTCCGGAATGCAGCAAGACTATATCTCCCGGAACCAGCTGGGTCGCAGGAATCTGGCGTCGGGTGCCGCTGCGAAGCACGGTGGCGGTGGTAGTCATGGTCCGTGACAGCGACTCAATAGCCTTGATCGCTTTCGATTCCTGCACGAAGCCGATCAAGGCGTTGACCAGCACCACCCCGAAAATGACCCCGGCATCGACCCACTCCCGCAGAAACAGGGTGACAACCGTGGCCACCAGCAGGATGTAGACCAACGGCTGATTGAACTGCTGCGCAAAAAGCAGCAGCGGGTTTTTGCCCTTGTGGACGGCAAGGGCATTGGGGCCGAACTCCTGTTGCCTCCGCTCCGCCTCTGAACCACCCAGCCCCTGTTCCGCCGATGTCTCAAACCGATTGACTATCTCTTCGGCGGCGAGATGATGCCACTGGTGCTCTAAATCCGTTGTCATGTCGTTCCTCCTCAGTCTCTTTTGACCGGATCAGTCGCCGCGATTGTCGCTCTTGCCGCTCAGGTGCAGCATGGTCCGGGCCACGAGATAGGCACTGACCGGAGCCGTGGTGAACAAAAACAGGGTCACCAGCACTTCATGCAGACTCAACCCGTTGCCCTGGCTGCCAAAATGGAGCATCGAGGCAATGAGAATGCCGCCGACGCCCAGGGTGGTCGCCTTGGCCGGTCCATGCAGGCGCATGAACAGATCGGGCAGACGAGCAAGCCCTATGGAACCGATCAGGACAAAGGCCCCGCCGACGAGCAGAAAAAAAGAAGTGAAGAGTTCCAGCATACCGTTTCTCCTTATTCGATGATGTCGCCGCGCAAGAGATATTTACACAGGGCCACGGTGCCGACAAAGCCCATCAGGGCTATGAGCAGGGCTGCCTCGAAAAAGACGGCGCTGTTCTGGTGAAGACCGATCAGCACCAGCAGCGCAGTGGCATTGATATACATGGTGTCCAGGGCCAGAATGCGATCGGCCGCGCTTGGGCCGCGCACCAGCCGCCAGAAGTTGAGCAGCAGGGCGCAAGCGATACAGACAAGGGCTAGGGTAATTGAGATGTTCAGCATTCGAAAATCTCCTTTAAGGGCTCCTCGTACCGTTTTTTGATGCGGGCGATCAGTTGGGCCTCATCTTCCAGGTCGAGGACATGGATCAGCAGGGTACGCCGATCAATGCTCAGGTCCGCGGACACAGTCCCTGGGCTGAGGGATATGGTATGGGTCAGGGTAACGATGGCAAACTCGTCGACCAGGTCCAGCGGCAGGCGAATAAAGGCCGGGCGCAACCGTGGCATTGGACCGAGGATCAACCGTGCCACCACCAGGTTGGCCAGAAGGATGTCCCAAAGCAGCACCGCCAGATAGCGTACCAGCTTGAACGGTTGGCGAATACGCGGCCGGGCGGGCCAGAAGCGTTCGGTCACCGGCGGCAGAACAAGGGCGAGCAGGCCACCCAGCAGGAGTTGGCCCGGCGACGTGGAATTTGCCAGCAACAGCCAGACCAGCCACAGACAGAAACTCAGCAGGGGTTGGGGCAGCCAGCGCTTCATGGACGCTCCCCTCTCGCCAGCACGGCGGCAATGTAGCGTTCCGGAGTCAGCAACTGGAGAGCGGCAGCCTCGGTAAAGCGGCTGACCGGGGCGGCAAAAACGGTCAGCACCACACTCAGGACAAGCAGGAGAGCCGTCGGGGCCAGGCGCGTCATTCCGGCGGCGGTCCCGGCAACCGCCTCACCCTCCGTCCTCCAGAAAATGTGGCTGCCGGCTCGGGTCAACGCAATGAGTGCGGTCAGACCGGCAAGCAAGACCACCCCCCACAGCCAGACGGCCTCGGTCAAGGCCACCGAGCGCAGGAGCAGCACCTTGCCGATGAATCCGGAAAGCGGCGGCAGACCGGCGGCGGCTACGGCCCCGAGGAAAAACAACAGACCAAGCCGGGCCGGTTGGGCCGGAGGCGGCCCCCTGGTGAACCCATCGTCATGAGGCCCGCGCTGATGGGCAATCAGATCGGCCAGCAGGAACAGACCCCCGGTGACCCAGGTGGTGTGCGGCAAATAGTAAAGAGCAGCGCCTATCCCTTTGACGTTAAGTTGACCCATGCCGGCTAGCAGGGTTCCCACCGAGATCACCACCAGATAGGCAATGAGCAGCCGCAGCCGTTGTGCCCCAAGCACACCGAAGCCACCCGCAACCACGGTCATCAGACCCAACGCCGGCAGGACGGTACTGGCTGCCTCCGACACCGGTCCCTGATCATTGAACATTAGGGTGAAGATGCGGAGGATGGCGTACAGCCCCACCTTGGTCGTGATGGCGAACAGGGCGGCCACTGAGGCCACGGCCGAACTGTACAGGCCCGGCAACCAAAAGTGCAGCGGCAAAAGCGCTGCTTTGAGTCCGAAAACCACCAGCAGCAGCAGGGCGCTGGCACGGAACAGGGGAGCCTGTTCCGGCGCGCTCGCCGCCACCCTGATCGCCAGATCGGCCATGTTCAAAGTACCGGTGAGCCCGTACAGTGTGCCGATGGCGAGGAGAAAGAGCGCGGAACCGGTCAGATTCAGCACCACATAGTGCAAACCGGCACGAATCCGTGCCGGCCCGCCGCCGTGCAGGGCCAGACAGTAGGAGGCGATGAGCAAAATTTCAAAGAAAACGAAAAGATTAAACAGGTCGCCGGTGAGAAATGCCCCATTGATGCCCAGCAATTGCAGAGGGAAGAAGATGTGAAAATTGTGGCCGCGCCGGTCGTCGCCGGCGAGTGCATACAGCAAGGTCAACAGGGCAAGGACGCTGGTGGTGAACAGCAGCAGCGCACTGAGCCGATCCAGCACCAGGACAATACCGAAAGGGGCGGCCCAATCACCCAGGCGGTAGACGAAAAAATCACCCGAATAGACCAGACCCAGCAGATACAGGGATGCAACCAGCAATCCTGCGGTGCAGACGAGGGAAACGGCCCGCTGCGCCCTGGGGTGCCGGCCGGTCAGGAGCAGGTTGATCATCCCCCCGGTCAACGGCAGGAGCAACGGCACAATGGGCCAATGGTTCACGGTTGTTCCCCCTTGCCGTCAACATGATCGTTACCCAGCTCGCCGCGGGCGCGCAGGGCCAGAATCACGACAAAGGCGGTCATGCCAAAACCGATGACGATGGCGGTGAGTACCAGGGCCTGAGGAAGCGGGTCGGCAGAGGCGGAGGGGGAATTGCCGAGTAATGGCGGAGCGCCGCTGACCAGCCGTCCGGTGAAAAACAGAAAAAGATTGACCGCATAGGAGAGCAGCGCCAGGCCCATTGCCACCGGAAAGGTCCGGGCGCGCAGCACCAGATAGACACCACAGGCCACAACAACGGCGACGGTGAGCGAGGCCAGCGCTTCCATCAGGGGCACCTTCGCTGAGCTTCCGCGCAGCGCCCGGATAAATCGCCCAGGGTAGCGAGGATCAACATGACGACGCCGACCACTGCGAGATAGACCCCAAGATCGAAAAGCATGGCCGTGGCCAGTTCGATTTCGCCGACTACCGGCAGGGAAAAATGGCCGAAAGCCGAGGTCAGGAAGGGACGGTCGAACCACCAGGAACCAGCCCCGGTGACGGCAGCGATCAGCACGCCCCAGGCGATCAACGGATGGTAGCGCAAACGCCACTGTTGCCGGGTCCAGGCGATGCCGTTGGCCATGTATTGCAGAATCAGGGCCACAGCGGTGATCAAACCGGCAATGAAACCGCCCCCCGGTGCATTATGTCCCCGTAAAAAGAAGTGCAGAGAGACCAGCAGGGCCAGCGGCAGAAAAAAGCGGGTGATCTGTGCAAGAATCAGAGGATGCCGTTCGTCCGCCCAGCGGCGTTGGCCGCCTGCATTCGCATCCGGCTCCAGGCAGAGCCCATCGAGGAGGGAATAAATGCCGACTGCGGCAAGGGCGAGAACGGTGATCTCGCCCAGCGTATCAAAACCGCGAAAATCGACCAAAATGACATTGACGACGTTGGCCCCTCCTCCTTTCGATACACTGTTGGCCAGAAAGTAGGCAGAGATGCTCTGATAGGGACGGGTGAGCAGCCCCCAGGTGAGCAGACCGGTGCAGCCGCCGAATCCCAGGGCCAAAAGCAGATCCCGGCTACGGCGTAGCGGCATCGATTCGGATGGACTCGCCTGCGGCAGGAAAAACAAGGCCAGTAAAAACAGTAAAATCGTCACCACCTCAACAGCCAGTTGGGTCAACGCCAAATCGGGGGCCGAGAAACGGACAAAGGTCAAAGCCACCATCAACCCCACCACGCTGAGTGCAATCAGGGCGGTGAAACGACGCCGATGCCAGAAGACGGTCAGCAAGGCTGCCGCCATCATCATCAGTGCCCCGGCCAGGGTGAGCGCGTCAATGGAGGATGTCGGCAGAGGGCCGGTGAGCGGCACCTTGGCAGCGAACAGGGGCAGGCCTACAGCGAGAAGAGCGGCCACCAGCAGCAGAGCGACGGAGCGTTGCAGGGACCCGTTCTCCCCCAACAGAGTCAGTGATCGGGCTGCCTGCGTCAACTTTTCGATACTTCCTTTGAACAGGACATGGGCATCGACCTTGGGCAGCATCCGTTGATGGAAGGCGAAGAGGATGTGCCGCCTGCTATAGACCGCAATGCCGCCGGTCAGGGCGATCAGACTCATGGCGAAGGGCAGATTAAAACCGTGCCAGATCGCCAGACTGTATTCGGGCAGCGGCCCGCCCACGACGGCCCCGGCGGCCAAGGCCAGAAACGGCGCCACGGTGAGGGAGGGGAAAACGCCCACCACCAGGCACTGCCCGACCAGAATCACCACCGGCAGCCGCATGAAACGGGGTGGCTCGTGCGGGGGAAACTTGGGCAAGTTGACAGGCTTGCCGTTGAAAAAAACATCATGGATGAAGCGGGCCGAATAGGCCACGGCAAAGACGCCGGCCAGAGTGGCCGCTGCCGGAAGCAGTCCGCTGAGGGGACCCAGAGCTTTGAGGTGCAGGGTTTCGGCAAAAAACATCTCTTTGGAAAGAAAGCCGTTGAGCAAGGGCACACCGGCCATGGCAGCAGAAGCCACCATGGCCAGCACGCCGGTGTGCGGCATGTAGCGCCATAACCCGTTGATCCGGCGCATGTCGCGGGTGCCGGTCTCATGGTCGATAATACCGGCGGCCATGAACAGGGAGGCCTTGAAGGTGGCGTGGTTGATGATATGAAATATCCCGGCCACCACGGCCAGGGGCGTGTCGATCCCCAACAGCAGGACGATGAGTCCGAGATGGCTGATGGTGGAATAGGCAAGCAACCCCTTGAGATCGTGCATGAAAAAAGCCATGTAGGCGCCAAACAGCAGGGTGACGAGGCCAGTGCCTCCCACGGTGAAAAACCAGAGATCGGTGCCGGCAAGGACGGGAAAGAGACGAGCCAGGAGAAAAACGCCGGCCTTGACCATGGTGGCGGAATGCAGATAAGCGCTGACCGGAGTAGGCGCGGCCATGGCCTGGGGCAGCCAGAAATGAAACGGAAACTGGGCGGACTTGGTAAAGGCCCCGAGCAGAATCAGCAGCAAGACCGGGACATAGAGAGCATGGCCGCGCACAAGGTTGCCGGCGGCAAGAAGGGCCGATATCCGATAGGTGCCGGCAATATCGCCCAGGAGGAGGAAGCCCGCCAGCAGGGCCAGACCGCCTGCCCCGGTGAGAGCCAAGGCCATGCCCGCGCCGCGCCGCGCCTCGGCGGTTTGATGCCGGAAGCCGATGAGCAGAAAGGAGCTGAGCGAGGTCAGTTCCCAGAAAACCAGCAACAGCAAGAGGTGATCGGAGAGCACGACCCCGAGCATGGCCCCCATGAACACCAGCAGGATGCAATAGAAACGGCCGGCGGAATCGTGCTCCGACAGATAGTAGTGAGCATAGAGAATAACCAGGAGGCCGATGCCCAGAATCAGAAGGACAAAAAGGGAGGACAGTCCATCCATGCGCAGGGCGAGGTCAAAACCGACCTGAGGCAGCCAGGGCCAGTACATCTCCATCGCCGCTCCATCGAACACCGACAGCAAGGGGGGGAATGCCGCCAGCAAGGCAGTTGCGGTCACGGCTGCCGCAACGAGAGCCGAGGCCTTGCGTCCCGACAGGTTCATGGCGAGGAAAGGGAGCAGCGCGCCGAACAACGGCAGTAAAATGATGAAAGGCAAGTACATGCTTCGACCAGGGTTTCGGAAACAACAGCGGTATGGGTGGAGCCAATGCCGGGCGGGACGCCCGATCGGCAGGCCCAGGATTACCCTGCCATGAATGCGGCTAAATATCAATCCGTTCCGGGGTAGCCCCTGGGTGCTTTCGGAAAATACTCGTCGATGACCTGAGCGGTTTCAGCCAACCATTCGGCCCGCTGTTGCTCAGCGCTGGTCACCACCACCCCGAACATCCTCCGCTCAAAGCGCTTGACGACGCAGAGATCGAAGATGCAGTTTTTCCAGATGGTTTCCAAGGGGTCGCCGAACACCGTTCGTTCCCGCTCCGCCAGGGTGTTCGAGGTATTGAAGACCAGGGCGGCTCGGGCTTTGAGTAAACCCACGGGCACCCCTTCGCCGGAGTCGCCGGCCACGAATCCGTAGGCCACAGCCGGCCGAATGACCCGATCCACCCAGCCTTTCAAGATGGCCGGCGGCATGCCCCACCAGTTGGGATGAATGATGATGATGCCCTCGGCTTGGGCGATCTCCGCACAGTGGCGGGCAATCATCGGCGGTAAAGACGCTCCCTTGGGTATCTCCCCGCCGGGGAGCAGAGGATCAAACCCTTCCTGGTAGAGATCGTGCATCACAACCGTATGACCGCCAGCCGTCAATCGATCCACTACTGCCTGGGCTATGGCGTGATTAAAACTCCCCTCCTGAGGATGGGCCAGAATCACTGAAATCGTCATCGTCTGTTGCTCCTGCCCTCAGGATGCCAGAGCGGCACAGACGGCGTCCACCGACAACACCTGGGCAAAGGGGCCGTCGAGGGCAGCCAGATAGGCCGCCTGCACCTGCAGAGCAGGAACCGTGACCCCACCAAAAGCAAGATCCCTGGTTGCACAGGCATCAAACGCCAACTGACAGTGAAAACCCAGGTCCGCCGCCGCCCGCGTCGTGGTATCGATGCACATATGGGTCATCATGCCCGCTATCACCAGTTGGGAAATCTGTTGCCGCTGGAGATATTCAAGCAGTGATGTTCCCCGAAAACTGTTGGGGAAATGCTTGGTAATAACGGCCTCCCCTGACTGCGGCGCAACGTTTGCGTGGAGGGCCACCCCCAGCGTATCCGGCAGAAAGAAGGTTGCCCCTTCCCGGGTGGCGATGTGCTGGATATGAACGACCGGCAAGAATTTCTGCCGAAAGACCTGCAACAGTTTTCCGGCCTTGAGGCCAGCCTCCCGGCTTCCGGCCAATTCCATGGCCCCTCCGGGAAAATAATCGTTTTGGATGTCGACCAGCAACAGTGCTTGGTTCATGGATGCTCTCCAAGGAATAAGGGTTGACCGTGCGCCTGGATTTGTCGTGTTTCCTCATGGCGATCGTGCAACAACCGGTTCGAAGGGGTGTTCGAGGTGCCCGGCACCCGGACGCTGCCGTCCGGATGCCGGAATGTGGCGGGAAGGCAAGCGGCAGGAACGGCTATTCGCGCAGAATGGTGGCGCGGCGTTCCGCGTCCTCGGGGAAGACCCGGCCGGTGCGCAGACACTCGAAAATATGGTCAAAGACCACACCGGGTTCGCCATGTTTCCGGCCGCTGCGAAAATAGGAGTGCCCCTTGGGGGTATCGTAGGCGTTGTTGACGTCGTCGCAGTCGACGATATACACATTATTCGGGGTCAATTCCATGTTTTCCGGGCCGCTGTGGCCAAGACGGCGGGAGGCGATCTTGTTCTTCAGGTTCGCCGCCTTGCTGCTGCGCAGGGCCAGGTCGTCGGAGGCATAGTACACCACCACGTTGCGCGAG
>JBBQCO010000090.1:0-13246 GCA_038318785.1 Desulfobulbales bacterium
TCCGCTTTACCGGCCGCACCCTGGAACAGGAGCTGGGCAACGGCTGGACCGAAGGTGTGCATCCGGAGGACTTTGACCGCTGCGTCCAGACCTACATCACCGCCTTTGACCGACGGGAGCCGTTCAGCATGAGCTACCGTCTGCGCAACGCCATTGGAGAATACAGCTGGCTACAGGACAACGGCGCGCCCCGGTTCGACAGCGCCGGCCAATTTCTCGGCTATATCGGTTATTGCCTTGATATCAGCGAGCTCAAACAGGCGGAAGCAGCAACAAAGCAAAACGAAGCCCGCCTGGAAAGCCTGTTGCGGATTAATCAGCATTCCGCCGCAGATATTCAGGAATTGCTCGATTTTACCCTCAACGAAGCAATTATCCTCACGGGGAGCACCATAGGCTATATCTATTTTTACGATGCAACCCAACAGGAATTTACCCTCAACAGCTGGTCCGGTGAAGTGATGCAGCAGTGCACCGTCGCGGAGCCTCAAACCGTCTACCACCTTGAGAAAACCGGATTATGGGGGGAGGCGGTACGGCAGGCACGCCCACTGATGGTCAACGATTTTGCGGCGCCGAATCCCTTAAAAAAAGGCGTGCCGCAGGGGCATGTGCTGCTGGAGCGATACCTGACCATTCCGGTGTTCAGCGAAGAGCAGATCGTGGCAGTGGTCGCCGTGGCCAACAAGAGGGAGGACTACAACGACAGCGACACCCGCCAACTGACGCTGATGATGGATGCGATATGGAAGATTGTCCAGCGTAAACAGGCCAACAAAGCCTTGCAAAAAAGCGAGGAACAGTATCGCCGCATTGTCCAGACCGCCCTGGAAGGCATCTGGGGGATGGATGCGACGATGCGCACCACCTTCGTCAACCCGCATCTGGCTGAAATGCTCGGCTACACCCCCGAGGAGATGCTGGGACGTTCCATTGACGATTTTATCTGGCAGGAGGATCTCCCTGACCACTTTTTGCAAGTGCAGGACCGGCGGCAAGGCAAGAATGGCCGCTATGAGCGCCGGCTGCGGCACAAAGACGGCCGCACGGTCTGGACCCAGGTTTCGGCCAGTGCCGTGCAGGATAGCAAAGGCCGGTTTGCCGGCTCTTTTTGCATGTTCACCGATATCACCGAGCGCAAGCAGGCCGAAGAAGAGCACAAACGGCTGCAGACCCAGTTGCAGCAGGCCCAGAAAATGGAAGCCATCGGCACCCTGGCGGGCGGCATTGCCCATGATTTCAATAATATCCTCAGCGCAGTACTCGGCTATGCCGAAATGGCCCGGGACGACTCCAAGCAGGGATCGACTGTGGCGCGGAATCTGGACAAGGTGCTGGAAGCAGGCAACCGGGCCAAATCCCTGGTCAAACAGATCCTCGCTTTCAGCCGCCAGGGCGTAAGCGAACGGATTGCCCACGACCCTGGGCGGACGGTCAAGGAGGTGGTCAATCTCCTTCGTCCGAGCCTGCCTTCGACCATCGCCATCAACACGCATCTCGATACCACCCGCACGATTCTTGCCGATCCCACCCAGATGCACCAGGTGCTCATGAACCTCTGCACCAACGCCTACCATGCCATGGAACTGACCGGCGGCGTCCTCGAAATCACCCTCGATGAACGCACACTGACCACAGCCGACCTTGGTCAGCGGACGGGTATCGTGCCCGGTGATTTTGCAGTGCTCACGGTCTCCGATAACGGCCCAGGCATCACCCCGGAGATTCGCAAACGGATCTTCGACCCCTACTTTACCACCAAGGGCTTAGGGCAAGGGACCGGCTTGGGGCTTTCGATCGTCCATGGCATTGTTGCCGAGTATGGCGGTTTCATCACCTGCGAGAGCGTATCCGGCACGGGCTCGACCTTTCGAGTCTTCCTGCCGATTTTCGATGAACAAGGCCACAGCAGTGACCCCGCCACTGAAACGGTGACCACGGGCAGGGGACGCGTCCTCCTGGTCGATGACGAGGAAATTCTGATGGAAATGGGGCAGATCATGCTCGAGCGTCTCGGCTATGAGGTCATCGCACACACCAGCAGCTTCGACGCCCTGGCAGCCTTTGAAAACGAGCCGGACCGTTTTGACGCGGTGCTCACCGACCAGACCATGCCGGGCATGACCGGCGTTGATTTGGCACGACGGATACTGCGGATTCGTCCCGATCTGCCGATCATCCTCTGCACCGGCTACAGCAACCTGGTCAACGAAAATCAAGCCAAGGCCAGCGGCATTAAGAGGTTTGCGCTGAAACCACTGACCAAAAAAGATATCGCCGTCTTGCTCAAAGACGCGCTTGAGGGGACGGAACCGTGACGGACGCACCACCGCCAAGCATTGCTGGAGAAGCGTTATGAACCCTACAGATAAGCGATCCGTACCCGTCGCTGCCTTACGCCACCAAGCCGAGGCCATCGTCCAGGGCCAATCGACACCGTCCCCGGCCGACCTCGCCGCGTTGACCCCTGAAGAGACCTGGCGGATGCTCCACGAACTGCGGGTGCATCAAGTCGAGCTGGAGCTGCAGAGCGAGGAGCTACGCCGGACCCAGGAAGAACTCGAAGCTGCGAAAACACGATATTTCGACCTCTACGAGATGGCCCCGACGGGATACTGCACCCTGAACGCGGACGGGCTGATCGTCGAGGCTAACCTTGCCGTCTCAACCCTGCTGGGCATTGCCCGCGGGGAGCTGATCAGTCAGCCGCTCTCCCGGTTCCTGTTCAGCGGCGACCAGGACATCCTCTACCTGCTGCGGAAAATACTCTTTGCCAAAGGCGAGTCACAGGGATGCGAGCTGCGCATGGTGCGACCAGGTGGCACGATATTCTGGACGCGGCTGGATGCGGTCCTGGTGACCGATGCGGACAACACGCCGCAATACCGAATAGTCATCAGCGATATCAGTCAGCGCAAACAGTCCGAGGAGGCCTTGCGCGCCAGCGAACAACAGCTGCGTTTTCTCGCCCATAATGCCTCGGACAGTCAGGTCATCCTCAACCCAGACGGCACCCTGCGATACCTCAGTCCGGCAATGGAAAAAATCACCGACTTTTCGCTTGCCGCCTTGGAAGGTCGAGCGTTCGCCACCTTCATCCATCCCGACGACACGCACCAGGTGCAGGCAGCCTGGGAGGAGACGCTCGCCCATCCGGAAAAGACCGTCACCCTCCAATTCCGGCATATCCACAAAACCAGAGGCTGGGTCTGTATCGAGGCTATTGCCCAGAGTTTTCTGAACGAACCTTTGATCAACGGCGTCATCGCCAGCGTCAGGGATATCAGCGAACGGCACTCGCTGGAGCAGACACTGCGCCGGCAAAAACAAGACCTCGAGGCCATTTTCAACGCCACCACCGAATCGACTCACCTGATCGATACGCAAGGCATCGTGCTCCTGGCCAACGAGCACACCGCCCGGCGCCTAGGAACCACGGTGGAAGGACTGGTCGGCCGCCCTATTTTTGATTTTTTCCCGCCCGAGGTGGCCGCCAGGAGAAAAGCATATATACAGCAGGTGGCGACTTCCGGCCAACCCCTGACGACAATCGACCAGCGGAACGGCCGCTCCTTTGAAGCGAGCCTCTGGCCGATGAGGGATGCTCATGGGGAGGTGTGCCGGATCGCCATCTTTTCCAAGGAGGTGACCGAACGCCTTGTCGCTGAACAGGCCCTTGCCCGTAGCCAGACCCTGCTCAACGCCACCCAGCAGCTCACCCATGTCGGTGGTTGGGAATGGGACGTGGAGAAACAGGCATTGACCTGGACCGCCGAGACCTACAGCATCCACGGCTTTGCCCCCTCCGACCAGCCGACCGACGGCACCGAAATCATCCGCCGGAGCCTGGCCTGTTACCCGCCTGAAGACCGGGCGGTGGTCGCCGCGGCATTCTGGCGCTGCGTCGAATCGGGCGAACCCTATGATCTTCGCGTCCGCTTTGTTGCCGTGGACGGCTGCAAACTGTGGGTCCGCACCGTAGCCGAACCCGTCTGGGCGGACGGACGGGTCGTCCTGGTGCGCGGCAACATCATGGACATCACCCAGCAGATGGAGCAGGAACAGTATCTCCGCATTTACCGTAACATTGTCGCCTCGACCACCGATGCCATGGCCTATATCGATCAGGACTACCGGTATGTGCTGGTCAACCCGGCCTACCAACGGTTTTCCGGACGCGACAGGGAAGGCTTTATCGGGCTGAACGTGGCCGAATATCTCGGCGAGGAGGTCTTCCGGGAGGTGGTCCAACCGATGTTTGACCGCTGCCTCCAGGGCGAGACGATCAACTACCGCAGTTGGTTCGACTATCCGACCCTGGGACGGAGATATATTGATGTCAGCTACTTCCCCTACCGGGATGAAACCAATCGCATCACCGGCATCATTGCCCACACCCGCGACATTACCGATCACATCGAAACCGCGGAGGCCCTGCGCGCCAGCGAAGAGCGGTTCCAAACCATAATCGAAGCCTGCCCGCTGGCAGTGGCTCTCATCCGCGATGGCCGCTACCACTATGTCAACCCCTTTGCCCGTCAAATGCTCGGCTGGCAGCCCGATACGGACCTCACCGCCATCTCGCTCGAACAAACCCTCGACCCCCGGTATCACGAGGCCATCAGATCACGGATCGCTGGTGGCACAACCGGACAGGCCAATCCGCCCATAGAACTGATGCTGGTCCGCCCCGACGGCAGAAGGGTAATGACGGAATCGCTTTTCCTGCCCATCCAACTGCCCGAAGGCCCGGCCATCATGGTGATGGGAACGGATATCACCGCGATGAAGAAGAGGGAACACCTGGTGCGGGCGCGGCTGCGGATCAGCGAGGCCGCCGCCACCGGAGGGATGAACGACCTGCTCCAGCGGATCCTCGACGAGGCCGAGATGCTCAGCGACAGCCGCATCGGCTTCTTCCATTTCCTGGAAGACGATCAACAGACCCTGGCCCTGCAGGCGTGGTCGACCAACACCCTGGAGCGATTCTGCCATGCCGAAGGTCAGGGGCAGCACTACAGTGTCGACCAGGCGGGGGTGTGGGTTGACTGCATCCGGCAGCGGCGGCCGGTCATCCATAACGACTACGCGGCCCTGCTCCACCGCAAGGGCCTGCCCGCCGGGCACGCGTCGGTGGTGCGCCAACTGCTGATTCCGATTTTCCGGGGCGAGAAGATAGTCGGGGTGTTCGGCGTGGGCAACAAGGAGCAGGACTATACCCCGGAAGATGTCGAACTGGTCACTACTCTGGGTGACCTGGCCTGGGATATTGTGCTGCGCAAGCGAGCCGAAGAGGCCTTGCGCCTGAGCGAAGAGCGGTTCCGGCTGACCTTTGACCGCTCACCCGCAGGTTCGGCCATTGTAGGGCCGGATTTCCGCTTCCAAATGGTCAACGAGAGCCTGTGCCGTTTCCTCGGCTGCAGCGAGGACGAACTGCGCGCCCGAACCTTTGCCGACATCACCCATCCGGAGGACCGGGAACACGATATCGCCTTGATCCACCAACTACTCGCGGGCGAAATTGAGAGCTTTGACCGAGATAAACGGTATCTGCACAAAAATGGCGAGACTCTGTGGGCGCGGGTCAATGTCACCCTGGTGCGCGACGCCGACGGGCAGCCGCTCTTTTTTCTGCCCATCATCCAGGATATCCGTGAACGAAAAAAGGTAGAGCAGGCACTGCGGGAAAACGAAGCCCGATTCCGCTTCCTCCTGGAAAGCCTGCCTGCGGTGGCCGTTCAAGGCTACGAAACCGATGGCACGGTGCTCTACTGGAACCAGGCCTCCGAGCGCTTGTATGGGTTCAGCTCGGATGAAGCCCTCGGCCGCAATCTCCTGGACCTGATCATTCCGCCGGAAATGGAGAACGAGGTCCGGCAGGCGATACGCGACATGGCCGAGAACGGCATACCCATACCCCGCGCCGAACTCTCCCTGCTGTGCCGCGACGGCTCGCGGGTGACGGTCGATTCGAGCCACGTGCTCCTTGATAGCCAGGGGGGCAGACCGCAGTTATACTGCGTGGGCATCGACTTCACTGAGCGCAGACAGATGGAGATCGCACTGCAAGAACGGCAGGCCTACCTGCAGAGCATCTTTCGCGCCTCTCCCATCGGCATCGGCGTGGTCATCGACCGCATGTTCACTGATGTGAACGCGCAAATGTGTGCGCTCACCGGCTACAGCGCAGCGGAACTGCTCGGCCGGAACGCGCGCATGCTCTACTCCACGGAAGCCGAGTACCGCTGGGTGGGCGAAGAAAATTACCGCCAGATCAGCCACTCCGGCACTGGCACCGTGGAAACCCGCTGGCAGTGCAAGGATGGCCGCAACATTGATGTGCTCCTCAGCTCGACACCCATCGATATTACCGATTTTTCCCAGGGGAATACGTTTACCGCCCTGGACATCACCGAGCGCAAACAATCGGCAGCCGCCCTGCATGCCTCGGAGGACCTGCTGCGGGTGACCCTCAGCAACATCCTTGACCCGGTATTTATCACCGACAGCAACGGGCGATTCACCTTTATCTGTCCCAACACCAGCTTTGCCCTGGGCTACTCGACCGAGGAAATAAGGCAGTTGGGCAGCATCGATGCGCTCTTGGGAGAAGACCAGTTCATGAGCGATCCCCAACGCCAGCAGGCTGAGCTGATCAATCTTGAACGGGCGCTTACTGATGGCCACGGTACGCAGCGGGTTTTCCTGATCACCATGAAACAGGTTAGCATCGGCGCCGGCTCCCGCCTTTTCACCATGCATGACATCACCGAGCGCAAGCAGGCGGAAATCCGCCTGCAGGAGCAGGCTGATTTCAACCGGCGCATTCTCGATTCCACCGCCGCCCATATCGCCATTCTTGACTCTCAGGGCAAGATTATCGACGTCAACACCCCCTGGACCCGTTTTGCCCAGGAAAATCAAGGAACGCAAACCGATAGACTGGGACCCGGCACTAGCTATTTCTGCGCCTGGGATGCCCAGCACGGCGATATTTCCGGCGCGGAACAGGCCTTTTCCGGCATCCGCCAGGTGCAGTGCGGCGAGTGTGATTCCTTTGAAATCGAATATCCCTGCCATTCTCCGGAGGAAAACCGCTGGTTCAGCATGCGGGTGCTGCCGCTCGCAGGGGGCGAGGGCCAGGTGCTGGTCTCCCATACCGATGTCTCCGCTCTGAAACAGAGCGAAGAGCACCTCCTTGCCGCCCTGGCGGAAAAGGAGGTGCTGCTGCGCGAGGTCCATCACCGGGTGAAAAACAATCTGGCGGCAATCATCAGCCTGCTGGACATGCAGCGGCGGATGCTCCAAGATTCACAGGGTCGAGATATCCTCACCGAGCTGGGCGGCCGAATCCGCAGTATGGGCCTGATCCACGAAAAGCTCTACCGTTCCGAGAACCTGGCCCGGATCGACTTTCAGCAGTACCTCAAGGCGCTGATTTCCCACCTGCGCACCTCCTACGGCTCACCCGTCATCCAGTTCCGGACCGAAGCCCAGGGCGTGGAGCTGCCGCTGGATCTCGCCGTGCCCTGCGGCATGATCGTCAACGAACTGATGACCAATGCCCTCAAGTACGCCTTCCCCGGCGGCCAGCCAGCCCCCGGCAGAGAGTCCTGCCGCATTCAGGTGCGCATGCAGCAGGAAAACGACCTCTACACGCTCAGCGTCGCCGACAACGGCGTCGGTCTGCCGCCTGATTTTGACTGGACCTGCGCCACAACCCTGGGCATGGTGCTCGTTCGCATGCTTGGCCGGCACCAGTTGGGCGGCATTTATACCATTGACCAAAACGACGGACTCTGCTTCACCCTCACCTTCAGCGAACAGCGAAGCAAGCGATGAACACCAATCTGCTGAATCTGCTGATTGTCGAAGACGACGGCATCCTGGCCGCCAACCTTACGGCCGTGATCATGGAACTGGGGTACGGCGTCCTCGGCCCGGTGAGCTCCGGAGAGGCGGCCCTGGCCCTGCTCGAAAAACAGCCGGCCGATCTGGTGCTCATGGACATCGAGCTGGCCGGCGTCTTAAACGGCATTGAGACCGCCGCGATCATCACCGGCAGATCCGATGTGCCCATTGTCTTTCTCACCGGATTCTCCCAGGAGCCCCTGCTCGAACAGGCCAAGTTCACCGCCCCCTACGGCTATCTGATCAAGCCGGTGCCCGAACGGGAACTGGCGGCGACCGTGGCCATCAGCCTGCACCGCCACGCCATTGACCAGCAGCTCAAAGAGAGCCGGATGGCCCTAGCGGAAAGCGAGGCCAAGTATCGCCAGCTGGTTGAGGATGCCCCGCTCGGCATTTTCCGCACCACCCTGGACGGCAAAAGCCTGCTCGCCAACACGGAGATGGCCAACATGCTCGGCTGCACCGATCCCGAAGATGCCCTGTGCACCTTCACCGACCTGGCGCGCCAGTTATATATGGACCCCGACGAACGCGAGAAATTTGTCGGCCTGCTGCAAGACCATGGCCAAGTACGTAATTTTGAATATCAGGGGCGGAAAAAAAACGGTGAGCGCATCTGGATCTTGATGAACGCCCGCCTCACCGCCGCCAGCAACACCCCAGGTCAGGAGGGCCCGGTGATCGACGGCTTCGCCCAGGACATCACCTGGCGCAAGGATATTGAATCCCAGCTGCTGGCGGCCAACGAGGCCCTGGAACGCAAGGTGGAGCAACGCACCCTGGAACTGCAGGAGAAGCAGAAACAGTTGCTCCACGCCGAGAAACTCTCGGCCATCGGCAAACTCGCCGCATCCGTGGCCCATGAATTCAACAACCCGCTGCAAGGCATTCTCCTTATCCTCAAAGGGCTGCACAAGCGGGCCATTATGGATAAGGAGGATAGCCAGCTCCTGCAGGCGGCTATCAATGAAGGTCTCCGAATCAAAAACCTGATCGCCTCCCTGCGCGACTTCAACCGCCCTTCTCCCGGTAAAAAGAGACTGATGCATCTATCAGACGCTGTTGATTCAGTGCTGCTCCTCAATACCTACGATTTTAAAACTAAGGGAATCGCGCTCACCGTGACACATGGCGATCACCTGCCCCAGATCCTCGCCGTTCCCGATCAGATCAAACAGGTGCTCCTCAATCTCCTCAGCAACGCTATAGATGCCTGTCTCCCGCAGGGATGCGAAATTGACATCGCCACGCGACAGGAGGGCGAATATGTTGTCCTGGCGATCAAGGACAACGGAGTGGGCATCAAACCAGAAGACATGGAGCACATTTTCGAGCCCTTCTTCACCACCAAACCTGAGGTTAAGGGAACCGGCCTGGGGCTATCCGTGGTGCACGGCATCGTCAAGGACCATCAAGGGACGTTTGACATCACCAGTCAACCCGGTCAAGGTACCCTGTTCACGCTCAGGCTGCCTATCGATGGCGACTGCGGCCAGCCCTGCCCGGAACCGGCAGTACCCTGTTCGCCACCGGAGGAACAACCATGACCCACGCCACCTTGCTCATCGTTGAGGACGACGGCATCCTGGCCGCCAATCTCGAAACAATCATCAAAGGTCTCGGCTACGGTGTTCTGGGACCGGTGAGCACCGGCGAGGCGGCCCTGGCCGTGCTCGAAGACCAGCCGGCCGATCTGGTGCTCATGGACATCGAACTTGCCGGTGCATTGAACGGCATTGAAACCGCCACAATCATCAACCGCGATACAAATACGCCCATCGTCTTTCTCACCGGATACTCCCACGATCCGCTGCTCGAACAGGCAAAGAGCGCCACGCCCTACGGCTACCTGATCAAACCGGTACACGAACGGGAACTGGCTGCAACCGTGGCCATGAGCCTGCACCGCCATGCCCTCGACCGCCAGCTGCGCGAGAGCCGCATAGCCCTGGCACAGAGCGAGGCCAGGTATCGCCACCTCTTCGAAAACTCACCGCTCGGCATCTTCCGCACCACGGTGGACTTCCGATTCCTGCTGGTCAACGCGGCGATGGCCCAAATGATTGGCGAGGCCTCACCAAAAGAGGCCCTGCAGCCTTGCACCGATCTGGCAGAGCTGCTACACATGACTCCCGGTAAACGGCTCGAGTTTCTCGACCTGCTCCGGCCCCAGGGCGAGGTGCGCAATTTTGAATACCAGGGGCGGAAAAAAGACGGCGAATGCCTATGGATTTCGATGACCGCCTGCCTCAACGCCAATGGCAGCGCGGCGGAGGGAGAAGGCCCGGTGATCGACGGCTTTGCCCTGGACATCACCGTGCGAAAAAAGGCCGAGACCGCGCTGCAGGAGAGCCTAGACCAACACCAGCACTATCTGCAGTCAACGCCCTACGGCGTGTTTGCCTTTGACCGGCAGGGCCGGTACCTGCAGGTCAACCCCGCCGCCTGCCGGATCACCGGCTACAGTGAGGACGAACTGCTGGCCATGTCCATTCCGGACCTGCTGTTCCCGGAGGACCGGAAAGCGGGCCGACATCATTTCCAGACGGTCCTTCGCAAGGGCAGAGCCCAAAGTGAGATGGCCTTTCGCACCAAGGCCGGTGAACGACGCTGGTGGGCGATCACCGCCGTCAAGGCCGCCGATGGACGCTATCTCGGATTCTGCAACGACATCACCGAACAACGAAAGGCTGAATTCGCCCTCAAACGGGAAGTTAAAGAGCGGCGTATCCTCCTGGACAACATCCAGACCCAGGTCTGGTATCTCACCGACGAACAAACCTACGGCGCGGTCAACCTTGCCCATGCCAACTTCACCGGCCTAAAAATCGGCCAGATGGCCTACCGCCCCATGGCTAAAATCTTTCCCCCGGATGTCGCGGCCACCTGTCACCAGAGCAACGTGGCGGTCTTCTCCTCAGGCAAACCCCTCCACACCGAGGAGTGGGTCCCCGATGCCACGGGTGAGAGCCGCCTGCTCTCCATCCTCAAGTCCCCGGTCAAAGATAAGGACGGTACAATCAACTCTGTGGTCTGTTCCGCCGAGGACGTCACGGAACGCAAACACGCTGAATTGCTGCTGCGCGAAAGCGAGTGGCGGTATCGCGAACTGGTGGAAAACGCCAACAGCATCATCCTGCGCATGGACAACGAAGGACAGCTCACCTTTTTCAACGAATACGCGCAGCGTTTTTTCGGCTATAGCTCTGCAGAAGTGGTCGGCAGGAACGTGGTCGGCACCATCGTGCCCGAGACCGACTCCACCGGCAAGGATTTGCGGAGCCTGATTGCCGATATCAGCCGGCAGCCCAATCTGTACGCGACCAGCGAAAACGAAAACATGCGCCGCGACGGGACGCGGGTCTGGATTGCCTGGACCAACAAGCCTTTGTACACCACGACGGGTGAACTCGCGGAAATTTTGTGCGTGGGTAACGATATCACCGCACGCAAACAGGCCGAGGAAGAAAAAAAACAACTCCAGGCCCAACTGCTCCATACGCAGAAGCTGGAAGCCATCGGTACCCTCGCCGGAGGTATCGCCCATGATTTCAATAACATACTGGCAGCGATCATCGGCTTTGCCGATATGGCAAAAGAAGAAGTCACCCCTGGAACGGCCTTGGCCAGGGACTTGGATCAGGTGCTCAAGGCCGGGCATCGGGCCAAGGAACTGGTCAAGCAGATCCTTGCTTTCAGCCGCCAGGCGGAGAACGAACCGGTCAATTTCTATCCGGCGGCTGTCGTCAAGGAGGCCATCAAGCTCCTCCGCCCGACCCTGCCCACCACCATTGCTATCCGCAAATACATCGACGAGAAGGCCGGTCCGGTGCACATCGATCCGACCCAGCTGCACCAGGTGCTCATGAACCTGTGCACCAACGCTTTTCACGCCATGGAAGACCAGGGCGGCGAACTGAGCATCCACCTGCGCCGGATCGAACTTGATGCCGCGGACGTGGCGGCCAGACCGGAAGCCCGACCAGGAGCCTACATCGAACTGGCTATCGGCGACACCGGCCCCGGCATCCCCCCCGAGCTCATCGACCGCATTTTCGACCCCTTCTTCACTACCAAGGAGTTGGGCAAGGGCACCGGCATGGGCCTCTCCATAGTCCACGGCATCATCAAGAGCTGCGAGGGCTTTGTCACCGTGGACAGCGCGCCTGGCCAGGGAACGACCTTTCATATCTTTCTGCCGCTTGCAGCGGAGGACCAGCCGGAACCCGTTTCAACCGACGACATCCTGCCGCAGGGCAGCGAGCATATCCTTTTCATCGACGACGAAGAGATGCTGGCCTCCATGGCCAAAACTATGCTCGAACGGCTGGGCTACCAGGTGACCGTGCGCACCAACAGCCTCGAGGCCTTAACCACCTTCCAGAACCAGCCGGACCGGTTTGACCTGGTGATCACCGACCTGACCATGCCGGGCATGACCGGCATGGACCTATCCCGACAGCTGCTGCAGATCCGGCCCGATCTGCCGATCATCCTCTGTACCGGCTTCAGTTTACTTGTTTCCGAAGAAAAGGTTCGGGCCATGGGCATCCGCGCGCTAGCCCATAAACCGCTAACGAAAAAGGATATTGCTGTCTTGATCTATACCACCCTCCATCCAGAACACAAAAAATGATGGGCGGAAGAGCCTGGGGCAGCATGCCGATATCGTTGATTCGTTCTGATAGCAACCAGCAGAGTGATCGAAATTTCTCGATCTGGCTCGAAATAACATGAAAATGTGTTGTGCTTTTTTTTACATTTCCTGACGCGCTGCAGTCGCCGGTCATTGTGCACGAGACTCTAAAGAACAAAAATATTTGCAGCCAATACAGCAAAATACTATGGTTGCGCTTGCGGCACAACAAACCGCTTGGTACCTCAGATACATCCCACAAAAAAAAACTCCGAGGGGAGAATGGACGAACAGACCCCATCCACTGTCGAACGCATCCGTGGCCTTGAGAACAGAGTCGCTACTCTGGAGGCCCTGAATGCCCGTCTTACAGCCGAAAACATCTTGCTGCGGCAACTCTACGAACGAGCGCCGCTCAGCTACCAGTCTCTTGACGAAAACGGCTGTTTTCTCTCAGTCAACCAGGCCTGGATCGATGTCCTTGGATACCGCCAGGAGGAGGTTATCGGCCGCAACTTCGGCGATTTCCTCCATCCCGACTGGCAGGACCATTTCAAGGAAAATTTCCCCCGATTCAAGGCGATGGGCGAAATCCTCGGGGTGGAATTCGAGATGCGGAAGAAAGATGGCAGTTTCATGGTGGTGTCCTTCAATGGCAGAATAGGGAATGACCCCCAGGGAAACTTCCAGCAGACCTAC
>JBBQCO010000091.1:0-13127 GCA_038318785.1 Desulfobulbales bacterium
ATTCTGTCGTATACGGAGTTATATCTCGACCTGCAGAAAACAAGGACTGACTGCGTCCGAAGCCTTGAGATTACTCTTTCAAGGTAAGTGGCCAGCTTTCATGATGGAGTTATCAAAAATCAATTTTACTGAATAGTTACCGATCTGATTTCGAATGGGATGCGATCAAAGATCAACTCAACCTGGAAAAACATGGTGTTTCTTTTGCGTCAGCTCAAATTGCCTTCCTGGATCACAAACGTGTCATCCTAGAAGATGTTGAACATAGCGATCAGGAAAAACGATTTTATTGTCTCGGGAGAGTGGCCGGTGGAATCATGACCGTTCGATTCACCCATCGAAGAAACAAAATCAGAATCATCGGGGCTGGATACTGGAGAAGGGGGAAGAAAATTTATGAAACAGAAAATAAAATACACGGATGAGAATATCGGCAAAGTGAAGATCGTTACCGATTTCCTGCCGTCACCTGAAGAGCTCGCGTTGAAGGATGAAACCGTCAAGGTCACTATTTCACTGAGCAAAGCAAGTATCGAGTTCTTTAAAAACGAAGCCAAAAAACATAATACCCAATATCAGAAGATGATCCGGAGACTCCTGGACGAGTACGCAACACACCGCCCATAAGGCTGGTTTTCTGGTGGCGGAATTGTAAAGAAACGGGGACAAAGAAACGGGGACAGTTTATGGAACTAAGCCCAACTTTTCAAAACTGAATAGAAAATAGAAAAATTGGGACGAAGCCTGGTAATTTCTGACATCCAATAAACAGGACCGGAATTACCTGCGTTCCAAAAGGCGATTAGCTCTCACGCAAGCCGGTTATCCGCGCTCCGAGGATTTGATATAGCGGTCGAACGGAAAAACGAAAACAATCTGAGAAAGGTGCTTCTTGGGAGACGGCAACATTCGGGCAGTCATCGACCAGCAATTGGACAAATAATACTGGAAACGATCTGGAAACAAAAAATGGGTGGGTGCCGTATAGGCAACCACCCGTTTTTGTTACTTAAAAATGGCGGAGAAGGTGAGATTCGAACTCACGGTACTCTCGTACACACGCGTTCCAGGCGTGCACCTTAAACCACTCGGTCACCTCTCCGTGATTAGCATTTGTTCACGGTGCTGATCGTTTACTCTCGTATTCGACGTGGAGCCTTTTCTATCCTGAGTCCACCTTTTTTACAACAGAAAACTAACGCCGGTTCCGAAAAAAGTCCCGCAAGAGTCGGCTGCATTCCTCGGCACAAATCCCGCCAGTGACTGTAAAACCATGGTTGAGCAGGCCATCACTGCCGATCCGGTATTTCGAGACAACAGCTCCTCCCTTGGGATCGAAGGCACCAAAAACCAACCGGCCTATCCGGGCGTGCACCAGCAGGGTTGCGCACATGGGGCAAGGTTCCAAGGTCACGTAGACGGTGACACCGGGCAGACGATAGTTTTCTACAGTGCGGGCTGCCTGGCGCAAGGCTCTCATTTCGGCATGGCCGGCGGGGTCGGAAGCATTGATACAATTATTGCCCGCCTCGGCCAGGACCGTCCCATCGACATCGACCACCACCGCTCCCACCGGCACCTCACCCGTAGCGGCGGCCAACCTCGCCTGGGCAAGAGCTCGTTCCATCATCCGGCAATCTGTTGCCGGTTGTCCACAGTCCGCAGATGTTAGCTTCATGATTTCTCTCTGCATAAGCGACAAAACTTCCGATTGCTTTTCCGGGTAGGAGGTTTATAATTACGAAAAAGACATTGAAAAAACAAAATCGAAACCAGCAACAGGTGCATGGGCCATGAATGAGAAAAAAGCCGCAGTTCTCGCGTACAAATGTCCCCCGGAAAGCAGGCTGAGTATCGAAACGGCTCTGGAGGCAAATTTCGATCTCACCTTTCAAAATGACCCTCTCTCCTTCCAAACCGAGGTCAGCAAAAAGCCCTACGACATTATCTTTATGAATTTCCAGCCCGAAAATGGCAAAAAATTCAAGCTGCTGGAAAAAATTCAGGAACAGACACCATTTACGCCGGTCATTATCACCTGCGAATCGGAAGACTGCGTCCACTTCGACAAGAAGCTGGAACCAATTATCTACGATATCCTCAACCTGCCTCTCTCGCCGGGCCGAGTCAAACGAACGGTGCGCCAGGCCCTGTACAAGCGGCAACAGGAAAATGAACTGGCCTATCTGCGCCGCACCCAGGATATCGTCTACAGCTTTGACCGGATCATTGCTGAGAGCGAGAGTTTCAAGGCTGTCATCAAAAGTTTAAAAAAATTCGCTTCTACCGATGCTACCATCCTGATCACCGGCAACACCGGCACGGGTAAGAGTTTCCTCTCTGGCACAGTCCATCACAATTCACCCCGCCACGACCGCCCTTTCATCAAGATCAACTGCGCCAACATCCCGGAGACCCTGCTGGAATCGGAACTCTTCGGCCATGAAAAAGGCTCGTTCACCGGCGCCGACAAACAGCGGATCGGCCGCTTTGAGCAGGCCGACGGCGGCACCATCTTCCTCGACGAAATCGGTGAAATCCCGTTGGAAATCCAGTCCAAGCTCCTGCGGGTGCTGGAAGACAAATCCTTCGAACGGGTGGGCGGCAACAAAACCATCAAGGTGGATGTGCGGCTCATTGCCGCCACCAACAAAGACCTGCCTGAACTGATCGCCGCCGGCAAATTCCGGGAAGATCTCTTTTACCGGATCAGTGTCCTGCCGGTCCACCTGCCGGCGCTCAAGGACCGCGCCCGCTGTCTGGCACCCATGGCAATGAAGCTCCTGGAAAAATCGACCGCTTCGTTAAAAAAAGGCAACATCACCGGCTTCACCCCAGAAGTTTTGGCCATGATTCAAGGATACGACTGGCCCGGGAATATCCGGCAACTCGGCAACACCATCGAACGAGCGGTCATTTTGGAGGAAGAAGACCGGATTGGCCTGGCTTCGATGCATATCCCGGAACTGGGGCGAACCATGGCGCCGCTGATCCAGGTCACCGAACACCTGGAGGTCCATGAGCGGGAATTAATTCTTAAAGCCCTGTCCGAAAACCTCTGGGTACAAAAAGATGCGGCCCACTGCCTGGGCATCAGCCCCCGCGCCTTGAATTACAAAATAAAGAAATTCGGCATCACCCATCAGAACTGGCGGAAGCACAAGAAAGAGTAGACACCTCCTGCGTCAATGCAGGTGGCCACCGGTGCTCGACATGGTCAGGTTGCCGTTTTTCACCCCACGCAGGGCCATCAGTTTTTCGGCCAACTCGCGCACCTGCGATGCCCGGCCCTTGACAATCGTCACCTCCAGGCAGTTATGGTGGTCCATGTGCACATGGGTGGTTGAAGTGATCTGGTGGTGGTACTCGTGCTGCAACTCGGTGATCTTCTCCTGGAGCTGCGGTTGATGATGGTTGTACACCAGGGTCACCACCCCGACCACCTCGCTGTCCTGCTCCCACTCTTCATTCACCAACACCTTCCTGATCAGGTCGCGTACCGCCTCGGAGCGGTTGGAATAGCCCCGCTGCCCGATATAATCGTCAAACTGGGTGAGAAGCTTTTCGTCCATTGAAACGGAAAATCGTATAAGCATGGCGATCAGATTCCTTTTTCCAAATCCTTGAGTTTTTCAACTAAGGCGCGTGCCTCAGCCCGCAGCTTTTCCGGGACGCTTGTATCCTTAGAGGAACGGTTGAGATACTGCTTGGCGATCTTGATTTTTCCCTGGTAGAGGTTGTACTTACCCAGATAAAAAACACTGACCCCTTCCCTGCCCCGGTTCGATTCAATCTGCCCCAAATCAAAATAGAGCTGCGGATACTCGGGCATGACCGTCGCCACCCGCTGCAGCAATTGCTCCGCCCTTGGATTGTTGCCGCGCATCAGCTCCATCTTGGCCAATTGATACACACCGTACATATCATTGGGGTCGCGCTTAACCGCCTGTTCCAGAACCGGACGGGCCTCCTCGTAGCGGCCGCTCTGCACCAGCATAACTGCCCTGTCGATCTCGAGAATATCCTTGCGCGGATACTGCTCCCGTACAGTGGCCAGATGCCGGAATGCCTGGTCATAATTGCGGTCCTCGGCCTCGACCAGCGCTAGACCGTAATGGGCCAGGGTCCGCTGCTCGACCTCCGTGGCCGAGGCCAGGGTATTGGCACAGTGGGTTCGCAACTTGTCGAGGTCGGACGCCTGTAGCAGCACCCGGTATTTGAAGCGGAGGAAATCAAAATTATCGGTCTTCACATATGTTTTGCCGGCTTTTTGCTTTTCCAGCTCCAGTAGCGACTGGACGTAGCCCAACCGGGCCTCGGGATTGGGATGGGTCAACAGATATTGGGGCACCTCACTGCCCATGCGGTAGCGGGTGATGCGCCGCATGGCCTTGAGCATCGCCTCCATAGCATCGGGATCGCGCTGCATCTGCTGCATCCAGCCAAAGGAAAGACGGTCCGCCTGCTCTTCGTCTTCGCGGCTGTATTGCAGATTGATGGTTTGACCGGCGGCCATTGATCCGGTCAATAAACCCTGGGAGAGCCCGGGGACTCCCAGAGCCAGACCAGCAACGCCGAGCAATAGAGAAAGGGCGCTTACCTTGGCGCTCTTCTCCAACCGCTGAGCAATATGACGGCTGACCACATGGCCGATCTCATGGGCAAGGACGCTGAGCAGTTCGTCCTCGGTATTCATAGTCTCGATCAGACCGCTGAAGAAAAAAACCAGACCGGCTGGGGCGGCAAAGGCGTTAAACTGATTGCTCTTGACTACAAAAAAACGGTATTCGAAATATTGCGGCCCAATGGTTCCCAGAACTTTCCTTCCCAATGTGTTGATATACTGACTGATATCGGGATCATCAAGAACAGGCAGCTCCTTGCGGATCGAAAAGAGCAACTGGTCACCGATCTTCCGTTCTTCACCGATACTCAACGCTAGCGCCTGCAGCGGTAGGGTTACATAAACAAAAAGGGTGAAAAGAGCGATGAGGCGAAGGATATTTTTTTTCCTGTTTTTCATAAGACGGCTTCAGATTATTGGTATGGAACTGCCGGATTTCCGACAGTCCTCTCCAAAGTAACGCGTTCCTGGGGTTGCCGCAACTCTGCGGGGGTCTTTTTCTTCCCGCTGCCGGTTCAACCTCTGGTTCATGCGGTCAACCGCCAGTGAGCAGGGAAAGGCGGGGAGAAAATTGAAGGAGAAAGAGCCACTTGGAGGGGAAAAGCCTTACGCCGGAATGCAATGCAACGTATTCCGGAACCAACCATCGCCGGTCCAGAGCACATCCGTTCTGCCAGAACCCTTTCAGGTTCAACGACCGCCAGGGCAGAGGGCCATGCGCTTGCATTCCGGCATCAAAGCCTTGCCTGCACCAATAAAACCGGAATCCCCGCAGTGACACCCAATACCTTGGCAAAATCCAGGACCTGACCGGCAAATGACAATCTCACCGGCGGCTGAAACAGGTGCTCCCGCCTGGCGGCGAAGTCGTGCAAGGCCTTGCCGGATATGTGTATCCCATGGATCAGGAGGTCCCCGACCCGGTCCGCAGCAATACTGTTGAAGAGTTTCAGCGTAATAAAGCCTGCGGCGGACGGATTGGTTGCCACCTTAGCTGTGGGTTGGCTGCGCAGGGAACCATGCAGCCCCTGACGACGGAATATCGCCCCGGCCAGTCCCGGCATGGCGGCGGAAAGGGCCAAGGTGGAACCGGCGGACAAGGATCGATCCAGACTATCGGCAGCAACACCATCAATGAAAATTGTCTGCACAGTCTTCTCGATGTACTCCGAGGAAAAACCGGGAAGGGCGAGCAGGAACGGCAGGATGGCGACCGGCTGGTCAACGGCATAAAGAATACCATGTTGAAGCAGGGAAGCAAAACCGGCAACCGCCTCTTTAGGCAGCGTCAGGGTCAGTTGGGGAGGAGGAACAGTCTTCATAGGGAGGTGATAGTCCGTTAGAAATAATCAGTTTTTTATTCACCCATTCCTACCACAAGAGGATGCACAGGGGAACCAAATAGGGAGCGTTTCTCATCGAAGCAGTGAAAAAATCCCTCAGCAAAAAAGCAATCTTTACTCCTTCATTGCCATATCGGACAGTATGACCCAGCCCAGTCCTTAACCGTATCCTTTTGACCCATTTCGTCGTAACCCTCTCTTTTACAGGGATATTATTTCCACCCTCCGCCGTTCTTCCTCGTTCAGGGTTCCTTTCCCTGCATCTTGAGACACATTGACTCAAGGCGTCGCGATGTAGGCTTCTCTTGTCTCGGCTTCATCTCCAGGGCACTTTTGCCCCATTGCTCGAGATCCGAGGACATTTTGACCTGTTCTGCGCTTCAACAGTTGTTTACTGTCGATTTAAGGAAGTACCGTCCCGGCAGATTCTATCGTAACACCTTAAAAATATACGATTTCTTCATGGCACACCGATTGCTTTACCAGGTTAGCGCATATTTGGATCCAAAAAGAGGCAGGAAGTTGTGCAGGACAAAAAAAGAACTCCCCTAAAATTTAGATAAGGATGGTGTCATTATGGCAGTTCGTGAACAAGTCTACGGTTATTTCATTCCCAGCGTTACCCTCATCGGCATTGGTGCTTCCAAGCAGATCCCGGACAAAATCAAGGCTCTCGGCGGCTCCAAGCCGCTGATCGTCACCGACAAGGGCATCACCGGCGCGGGCATCACCAAGCAGATCACCGATTTGCTCGATGCCGCCAAGATGAAATATGTGGTCTATGATGAAACAATCCCCAACCCCACCGACAAGAACGTCCACGCCGGCGTCGATGTCTACAAGAAAGAGAAATGCGACTCCCTCATTACCTTGGGCGGCGGTTCCTCCCATGACTGCGGCAAGGGCGTTGGCCTGGTGATTGCCAACGGCGGCAAGATCCACGACTATGAAGGCGTCGACAAATCCTCCAAACCAATGCCGCCCTACCTGGCGGTCAACACCACCGCGGGCACTGCTTCCGAGATGACCCGCTTCTGCATCATCACCGATACCTCCCGGCATGTGAAGATGGCCATTGTTGACTGGCGCGTCACTCCGGGCATTGCCGTGGACGATCCAATATTGATGATGGGCATGCCTCCAGGTCTGACCGCCGCCACCGGTATGGACGCCCTGACCCACGCGTTTGAGGCCTACGTGTCGACCATCGCCAACCCGATGACCGATTCCGCTGCTGAAAAGGCCATCGAGCTGATTGCCAAGTACCTGCGCCCAGCTGTGGCCAACGGTCAGGACATCGAGGCCCGCGAAGGTATGTGTTTTGCCCAGTATCTGGCCGGCATGGCCTTCAACAACGCCAGCCTCGGCCATGTTCATGCCATGGCCCATCAGTTGGGCGGTTTCTATGACCTGCCGCATGGTGAGTGCAACGCCATCCTCCTGCCCCATGTCGAGAAGTTCAACCTGATCGCCAAGATGGATCGTTTCGTCAAGATTGCCCAGTTGATGGGCGAGAACACCGCCGGCCTGGCCCCCCGCGATGCCGCTGAGTTGGCCCTGGTGGCTATCAAGAAGCTGTCCGCCGATATCGGTATCCCCGGTGGTTTGATCGAATTGGGCAAGCGCTACGGCAAAGATGTCAAGGCATCCGATATCGATACCATGGTCGCCAATGCCCAGAAAGACGCCTGCGGCCTGACCAATCCGCGCTGTCCCAAGGATGTGGATGTCAAGGCGATCTATACCGCGGCACTGTAAAAGCAGGTGGTTAGGCGTGTAGTCTGTAGGTTGATAGCTGGTTACAGACTATACACCTACAGACTATCGACCTAAAAAATCCCCCGGTGCAGCCTGACCCTGTTTTCCCTGACTTGGCCAGTGCGGGCTGCACCGGTTTTGCACACTCTTTGTAGTGAGAACCAGTTACGCTGTGGTTGGCGTTGCGGGACGCGAGGTTGCGTCCCGCATTCACGTTCCCCCTGGAAAAGAGGGGCGGGGTCTTTCACTCCTTGTGACCCTGCTCCTCTGATCCAATTCCAACAGTCTTTCGGCGGCTAGAAAAAATCCAAGGTTCAGCGGCCGCTCAACACGAGAAGGGGCACCAGGTGTTTACCACACCTTACATGCCGGCTGTTTGCCGGCACCAACATTCGTTCATTTGCCCAGACACCCCGTACTGTTGAAAATGACATACCTAAGGAAGGTTAGAATCAATTTCAAATAGATTTTCTTTAAAAATACGGCATCCCGTATAATTCACTCATTTTTTTTATGGGAGTAACTCATGCAGAGAAAAAAATTGTATGTCAATGGTGTTGAGCGTTCGGTAGTGAGCGAGAATGCCGATTTGCTATCCGATGTCATTCGCAAAAGCCTGCGACTCACCGGCACCAAGGTGGGGTGCGGCAAGGGACAATGCGGCGCTTGTAACGTGATCATGGACGGCAAACTGATCCGCTCCTGCATCACCAAGATGGACCGGGTGCCGGAAGGCGCGGCCATCACCACCATCGAAGGCATCGGCACCCCCCAGGATCTGCATGCCCTGCAGATGGCCTGGATGGTGCACGGCGGCGCTCAATGCGGCTTCTGCACCCCTGGCTTCATTGTTTCCGCTAAGGCCCTGATCGACACCAACCCCAATCCTTCCCGCGAAGATATCCGTGACTGGTTCCAGAAATACAAAAATGCCTGTCGCTGCACCGGCTATAAAATGCTGGTCGATGCGGTCGTGGATGCGGTGAAGGTGCTCAAAGGCGAGATCACCATGCAGGATCTGGCCTACAAGATCCCCAAAGACGGCAAGGTGTTCGGCACCAACATGCCGCGCCCCAGCGCCGCAGCCAAAGTGGCCGGCACCTGGGATTTCGGCGCCGACAGCGGCCTGCAACTTCCGGAAGGCACCCTGCAGATGGCCCTGGTACAGGCTGAAGTGTCGCACGCCAACATTCTCTCCATCGACACCAGTGAAGCCGAGAAGATGCCCGGCGTCTTCAAGGTGGTCACCGCCAAGGACATCAAGGGTAAAAACCGCATCACCGGCCTGATTACCTTCCCGTCCAACCTGGGCGACGGCTGGGATCGCCCGATCCTCTGCGACACCAAGGTGTTCCAGTTCGGCGATGCCATGGCCATTGTCTGCGCCGATACCGAGAAAAATGCTAAGGCCGCAGCCAAGAAGGTCAAGATCGAACTAGAAGAACTGCCCGCCTACATGAGCGCTCCAGCGGCCATGGAGCCGGATGCCATCGAGATTCATCCCGGCACCCCGAACATTTACTATGTCCAGAAAATCGCCAAGGGCGAGGAAACCAAACCGATCTTCGACAAAGCCGATGTCGTGGTTGAGGGCAACTATTACGTGGGCCGCCAGCCGCATATGCCTATCGAACCGGATGTCGGATACGCCTACCATGACGACAACGGCAAACTGGTCATCCACTCCAAGTCCATCGGTATCTATCTACATCTGTACATGATCGCCCCTGGCCTGGGCGTGGAGCCTGAAAATCTGGTCTTGATCCAGAACAACGCTGGTGGCACCTTTGGCTACAAGTTCAGTCCGACCATGGAAGCTTTGGTCGGCGCCGCCGCCATTGCCACCAATCGTCCGGTCTTCTTGTGCTACGATTACTTCCAGCAGCAGACCTACACCGGCAAACGTTCGCCGTTCTGGACCACGGTACGGTATGCCGCCAGCAAAGATGGTCAGTTGCTGGGCATGGAGAGCGATTGGTCGGTTGACCATGGACCCTATTCCGAGTTCGGTGATCTCTTGACCCTGCGCGGTGCCCAGTTCATCGGCGCCGGCTACGACATTAAGAACATCCGCGGCGAAGGCCGCACCGTGTGCACCAACCACGCATGGGGCTCCGCCTTCCGCGGTTACGGATCGACCGAGAGCGAGTTCCCGTCGGAAGTGGCGATGGATGAGCTGGCCGAAAAGCTGGGCATGGATCCTCTGGAGCTGCGCTACAAGAACGTCTACCGCCCAGGCGCCACCACCCCCACCGGACAAACGCCGGAGGTGTTCTCCCTGCCACAAATGATCGACACCCTGCGGCCCAAATATGAGGCAGCCAAGAAACGGGTTGCAGCCAACTCCACCGCCGCAATCAAGCGCGGCGTGGGCGTGGCCATTGGTGTCTATGGGTCGGGACTAGATGGCCCCGACACTGCGGAAAGCAATGTTGAACTCAATGCCGACGGCACGGTCACCATCTTCAACACTTGGGAAGATCACGGCCAGGGCGCGGACATGGGTACCCTGGCAACAGCCCACGAGGCACTGCTGCCGCTCGGCCTGAGCGCCGACCAGATCCGTCTGGTAATGAACGATACCAGCAAGTGTCCTAATTCCGGCCCAGCCGGCGGCAGCCGCAGTCAGGTCGTGGTTGGTCAGTCGATCCGCGTTGGTTGCGAAGAGCTGATCAAGGCAATGAAAAAGGCGGATGGTTCTTTCCGCAGCTACGAGGAAATGGTCGCTGAGAAAATCCCCACCAAGGTCAACGGCAAGTGGAGTGCACCGGCTAAGGATTGCGACGCCAACGGCCAAGGCAGCCCCTTCTGCTGCTATATGTATGGGCTGTTCATGTCGGAAGTAGCCGTTGAGGTTGCCACCGGCAAGACCACCGTGGAATCCATGATCTGCGTTGCCGACGTCGGCAAGGTGGTCAATAAGCTGGTGGTTGACGGCCAGATCTACGGCGGATTGGCCCAGGCCATCGGCTTGGCCCTCACCGAGGACTTCGAGGACATCAAGAAGCACTCGACCTTGGCCGGCGCTGGTTTCCCGTACATCAAACAAATCCCGGACAACATGGAGATCATCTATATCGAGAGCCCGCGTCCGGATGGCCCGTTCGGTGCTTCCGGTGTCGGCGAGATGCCGCTGACCAGCCCGCACGCTGCGGTCATCAACGCCATTTACAACGCCTGCGGCGCCCGCATTCGTCACCTGCCGGCCCTGCCGGAGAAGGTGCTGGCTGCTATGCCCAAGTAAGGGTGATTAGCTGTTTAGCTGATTAGTTGTTGAGTTGTTGAGGCAAATGGGGGGGGAGGAGGATGTTCAGGTCCTGCTCCCCCCATTTCAGACTGTTTCCCCTACGGACTTTTCACCTGACCATGGATCAACCGCAACTCAGAGAACTCGAGGCCCGCTGCATTCAGGAAGAACAGCCGTTTTGCACCGCAGCCTGCCCCATCCATGTCGATGTGCGCGCCTTTATGACCAGCATGGCCAAGGGGGATGTGCGCGAGGCCAGGCGTGTTCTTGACCGGACCATGCCCTTCCCCGACATCATTGGCCGCCTCTGCGACCAGCCCTGCCGTCCCTTTTGTAAACGCGGCGAGATCGACGACCCGCTCGCCATCGGCAGGCTCGAGCAGTTCTGCGTAACTAACACCCGGACGGTGCTCAAACTCCCCAAACTACCTGTTAAAGGCGGTAAGATTGTCGTGATCGGCGCTGGTCTCTCCGGCATGACCGCTGCACTTGATCTTGCCCGCAAGGGTCGGCCGACCACTCTGGTCACCAGCAGCTCCAGCCTTGGCGGCAGCCTGCGCAGCTACCCGGAAACCGCCCTGCCCCAGTCGGCTTTGGTTCAGGCCGCAGAGCTTTTACAAAGTTACGGCGTTGTCTTGCACACCGCAACCCCGCTTGATCCTGCGGCCATCGAATCCCTTCTCGCCTCCCACGATGCCGCCTATTTCGATTGGGATGAGATCGATGCGTCGCTGCTGCCCTTTGGTTCGAACACACCCGACCCGCTCACCTTGGCCCTTGACCGGGAAGGTTGTTTTGGCGGCGGCGGAACCCCGGAAGGATCGACCTACTCGGTGATCAAACAGGTCGATGACGGCCGCAGGGTGGCCCTGTCGATTGAGCGTTTCCTGCAAAAAGTCTCTCTCACCGCCCAGCGCGAAAAGGAAGGGAGCTGTGCCACCCGGATGGTGACGGTTACCACGGGATTTGCCCCAGCCGCCGAAATTGTTCCGGCTGATCCGGCCAGCGGCTACACCGCTGCCGAGGCCCAGGCAGAGGCCAGCCGATGCATTGGCTGTGAGTGCATGGAATGCGTCAAACAGTGCGTCTATCTGCGCGAATACAAGGAATACCCCAAAACCCTGATCCGCAAAATTTACAACAATCAGGCCATTGTCCAGGGCACGCGCAACGCCAATAAGATGATCAACGCCTGCAGCCTCTGCAGCCAATGCACGGTGATCTGTCCCAACGATTTCCCGGTGGCCGAGGTGGTCCGCACCACCCGCGAGAACATGGTGGACAACCACCACATGCCGCCCTCGCCCCATGATTTCGCCCTGGAGGACATGCGCTTCAGCCTGGGCGAGCTCTGCAGCCTCAGTCGCCACCAACCAGGGACCACAGGCAGCCGCTTTCTCTTCTATCCCGGCTGCCAGCTTGCCGGTTCGGCGCCGGAAGCAGTCAAGCGCACCTATGGTTTCCTTACCGGTCAGCTGCACGGCGGCGTGGGTCTGATGCTTGGCTGTTGCGGTATCCCCGCCCACTGGGCCGGGCAGAAGGAACTGTTCCAGCAGACCATGCAGGACTTCAAGATGGAGATCAAACGGCTGGGTAATCCGACGGTGATCACCGCCTGCTCCTCCTGCCTTTCCCTTTTCAAGGAATTTGCCGGTGAACTCGAGGCGACCTCACTCTGGGAGGTGCTTGATGGTTTGGAGGTGCCGGCCAACGCCCAAAACAACCCAAAGCCCGCCACGCCGCTGACCCTGCACGATCCCTGCACCACCCGCCATCAGCAAGGGCTGCAGGCCAGTGTTCGCAGCCTCTGTGCCAAGCTGGGGCTGGACGTGGTCGAACAGGCATTCAATGGCGAACTGACCGATTGTTGCGGCTACGGCGGTCTGATGCAGATGGCCAATCAACCCTTGGGTCGCAAAGCCGCGGTTGTCAAGGCGGAGCGGAGCACTCACGACGGACTGGCCTACTGCGCCATGTGCCGCGACAACCTGGCGGCCACGGGCAAGCCGGTCGCCCATCTGCTTGATTACCTGTTCTCGACGCCCGAGGACGGCAATCCCCTGGCCCGTCCCAACCCTGGTTTCTCCCAACGCCACGAGAACCGGGCCCGGCTCAAGCACGATCTGCTCACGACTCTATGGCAGGAGGCAACCGA
>JBBQCO010000092.1:0-13010 GCA_038318785.1 Desulfobulbales bacterium
CTGGTCACCAGTCTCAACGCGGTGGAGGCCTTGGGCGCGGTCCATGTGATCTGCACCGATAAGACCGGCACCCTGACCCTGAACCAATTGACCATCACCCGGATGGTGGAACCGTATACCGGCGCGGCGATGCAGGCTGAGCGAGAACAGGAACTAGCCATCCTGGCACTGGCCGCTTCCGATGTCCGGCAGTCAGGGATACATTTGCTCGGCGATCCCCTGGATGTGGCGGTGGCCAACAAATGGCTTGGCCTGGGGCTGGGGCAGTTGGCGGTTGCGCAGCTGCAGGTGGCGCACTCCTTTGCCTTTGATGTCGAAAAACGCCGGTCAGGAGGGATTGTCAACATCGGCGACCAGCGTTTTTTTGTGGTCAAGGGGGCCTTTGAAGCGATCCGTCCCATGGTGAGCGCGGTCGGTGCGGCCGGAAACGACGAGGGTGCTGTACCGCTTGCCGAACAGTTGACGGCCAGTGAGGCCATCATGCAGCAGTCGGCGGCCCAGGGTCTACGGGTGATTGCCGTTGCCTATCGGCCGTTGTCCGAGGCGGAAAAGGGCGAGGCGATAACCGATGAGGCGGGTGCCGAGAGCCTGGAGCACGATCTGATCCTGACCGGATTCCTCGGTATCGAGGACCCGGTGCGGCCCGAGGTGGCCCCGGCGGTGGCGAAATGTCACGGTGCCGGGATCGAGGTGCTGATGATCACCGGCGATCATCCGGCCACGGCGCTGGCGGTGGCGGCCAAGGCCGGAATCGTGGCGCCCGGCTGCACTGATCATCTCACCGGTGAAATGCTCAAACAGTTGACCGTGGAGGATCTGGCCACCCGGTTGCAGCAGGGAATATGCGTCTTTGCCCGGACCACTCCGGAACAGAAGATGAAAATTGTCACCGCCCTGAAACACATGGAGAAGGTGGTGGCCATGACCGGCGACGGGGTCAATGATGCCCCGGCCCTGCGGGCAGCGGACGTCGGCATCGCCATGGGCAAGATGGGCACTGATGTGGCCCGTGAGTCGGCCCAGATCATCCTGCTCGACGACAATTTTGCCTCCATTGTCGACGGTATCGAGGAAGGGCGGACCGTGTTCGAGAACATGAAAAAGTTCACCAGTTATGTCCTGGTGAGCAACGGTCCGGAGATCCTGCCCTATCTCCTCTATATCGTCCTGCCGGTGCCGCTGGCGCTGGGTATTATTCACATTCTTTCTATTGATTTGGGTACGGACCTTGTGCCCTCCATGGGGCTCGGCCAAGAACCCGCCGATCCTGAAGTGATGAACAAACCGCCGCGCAACCCCGCCCAAGGGTTGCTGAACCGGCAGTTGATGATCCGCAGCTACTGTTTTCTCGGGTTGATCGAGGGGTTCTGGTCGCTGTTTCTCTTCTTTTACGTGCTGATCGATGGCGGCTGGCGCTACGGCATGCCGCTGGACGCCTCTTCGCCGCTCCATCAATCGGCCACCGGCATCACCCTGTCGACCATTCTCCTGATGCAGATCGGCAACCTGGTGGGGCGTCGCTTTGAATTCAGGTCCGGTCTCGATTTCGGTCTGTTCCGTAACCGGCTGATCTTTGTCGGCATCCTCATCCAGGTCGTCCTCTCCTGGGCCATTCTCTACTGGCCACCGCTGGCACGGGTGCTGAATACCGGGCCGGTAGCACCCGAGTTCTATGGCCTCGCCTGGTTGGGAGTTGGGCTCATTTTCGCCATCGATTATCTCCGTAAAATACTGCTGCATCGGCGGCAGGCAGGGTGGGATACAGCAGGGTAAACCGGTTGCATCGGAACGGCGGGCGTCATTCTCCGTTTTTCCCTTCCGGTCGAACCCAGACGAGCAAGAGGAGCGCGGCTGTCAGGGCGCAACCGCCGGAGAAGAAGAAGGCGGCCTGCGGTTGAAAGGTCTGGTAGAGCCAGCCGAAGAGGATCGATGCCGGGAGCAGCAGGGTGCCCGTGACCAAATGAAACCAGCCAAAAGCTGTGCCCTCTTGCCCGTCTGGAGCGAGGTCGGCGACCAGCGCTTTTTCTACGCCCTCGGTGGCGGCCATGAACAGGCCGTAGCAGCCAAAGAGGAGGAACAGGAAGAGGCCATCGTGGCGCATCTGTCCCATGGTCAGGTAGAACAGACTATAGGCCAGGTATCCGGCCACGAGCAAGGGGACGCGGCCGAACCGGTCCGAGAGTGCTGACAACGGTGTGGAACAACACATGGCCACCAGCGAGACTGCTGCCCATAAAAGCGGTATCTGGGCCTGATCCACTCCCAGCTCTTGAGCCCGGAGCAGCAGGAACATGTTGGAGGAATTGCCCAGGGTGAAGAGGGCCACCACCTTGAGGTAGCGTTTGAAGGCGGGGGGCATATCGCGGAGGCGCCAATCGAATTTTCGGATTGGTGGGAGGGTGACTGGCTCTGGTTCTTTGATCAAAAGAGCAAGGGCCAGGCAGCAGAGCGCAGGCACTATGGACCACAGAAAAATTGCCTTCAGGCCCAGGCCCGCACTGAGCAGGAGGGTAGCGAGGATCGGGCCAACAACTGCGCCGGCATTGTCCATGGCACGGTGCAGGCCAAAGGCGATACCGCGATTTTCCGGCCCGGCACTGGCAGCCAGCAAGGCATCACGCGGTGAAGATCGCAATCCTTTGCCCACCCGGTCGGCAAAACGGATCACCAGCAGTGTTGGCCAACTGGAGACCAGGGCGATCAACGGCCGTCCCAGGCCAGCCAACCCATAACCAAAGATGATCCAAGGTTTGGCACGCCGGGTGCGGTCGACGATCACACCGGAGAAGAGCTTGAGCAGGCTGGCGGTCGCCTCGGCTATGCCTTCGATGAGGCCCATAGCCTTGGGGCCGGCCATCAGTACGGAGGAGAGATAGAGCGGGATCAGCGGGTAGAGCATTTCTGAGGCGGAATCATTGATCAGGCTGATTAAACCGATCAACCAGACGGCGCGGGGCAAGCTGCGGAGGTTTCGCAGCATTCAATGTTCCCCGGTCATGCCGAATTCGATCGGGGTTTTAACAAAAAAAATGTTGATCTTCTCCTCCTTGAGTCGAGCGAAAAGCCGGTCGGCATCGGCCTCGCTCACCGCCATGGTTACCTCCAGCGGTTGGTCGGCCAATTCAAAGAAGCCGATGGAACGCAGCTTGCGGTCACGGCCGAATCCCTCTGCTGCCGGAATCAGGGTGGCGCCGCCGATGCCGAGGTTTCTCGTCTCCTCCAGGAGCCATTTGGCCAGAGTACGCCCCTTGTGGCTGCGATCCTGCTGGGTAAAAAAGGTGAGTTGGTAACCGAGCATTGATGTTTCTCCGGATCAGAATCGTTTGATGAGAGTGACTGTGGCCAGACCCAGCAGGGTCATGGCCAGGGAGCCGGCCACATGGATGGAAATGGCAGCTCCTGCCCAGAGCAGGCGGCCCTGCTGCAGCAAGTTGGTCACCTCGGCGGAAAAGGTGGAGAAGGTGGTGAGGCCGCCGAGAAAACCGGTGATGATCAGCAATCGCCATTCCGGGGCCAGGCTGGGCAGGGCAGCAAAAACGGCCATGGCAACGCCGATCAGGTAGCCGCCGATCAGGTTGGCGGCCAAGGTGCCAAGCGGAATGGTGGAAAAGAAGGTGTTGAGCGAGCGGCCGAGCAGCCAGCGCAGGACCGCACCGGCCGAAGCCCCGATACTGATGGCCAGGATGGAATGGAACATGGGTTTAATGCACTCCTTGGGCGAAGTGATGGCGGGACGCCGAGTTCGGGACGTTCATCAGCGGCGGACCTGATCGAGGGTTGCGCCGTCCGGGCCGATGAGCTCCACTATCAGGGGCATGGCCCCGACGGCGTGGGTGGAGCAGGCCAGGCAGGGATCAAAGGCGCGGATCACGGCTTCGATCCGATTGAGCAGGCCCTCGTGGAGGGTGGCGCCGTTGAGATAATGCTGCGCCGCCTGGAGGATACCACGATTCATGGCCAGGTTGTTGTGGCCGGTGGCAATAATCAGATTAGCCCATTCGATCAGGCCATCGCTGTTGACCTTGTAGTGGTGGATCAGGGTGCCGCGCGGCGCCTCGGTCATGCCGATGCCTTCCAGATTGTTCACCCCGGCCACAGCTCTGACATTCTTGTCGAGAATGGTAGGCTCAGCCAGCAAGATTTCGATCATCTCCACCGCATGCAGCACCTCGATCAGCCGGGCATAGTGAGAGTGAAAGGAACTGAGCACCGGGCCTGATTCCAGGCTGCGAAAAATGGACAGTTCCCGGTCGGCCAGCGGGGTGCCGCAGCGGGCGGCGAGATTGAGGCGGGCGAGCGGTCCGACCCGGTACATGCCGCCCGGGTACCCCTGCGGTTTGTAATAGGGAAATTTGAGATATGTCCAGGGTTCGACAGCCTCACCGATAGAGTCCTGGTAGTTCTGGGGATCGAGGCCTTCGGCAAGGGGGGCACCTGTTTCATCGATGATCCGTACCCGGCCGTCATAGTATTCGAGATCGCCCTCGCGGCTGACCAGTCCAAGAAACAGGCTGGGAAAGCAGGCGAACACCCGGATGTATTCCTCGTATTGGTCCAGTGATTGTTTGAACCGTTCCAGATGTTTGCCGACGAGTGTTTTCATTTCGGGGAGCTCGCCGAGAATGGCCGTGCGTTCCGCATCGCCCAGAGGCGAGTTAACCCCGCCGGGCACCACCCAGGCCGGGTGAATCCGCCTTCCGGCCAGTCGCTCGATCACCTGCTGGCCGAACTGGCGCAGTCTGATGCCGTCGCGGGCGAACTGAGGATCAGCCGTGGCAATGCCGAAAAAGTTACGGGTTTCCGGCGGATGATCCATGCCTAAGAGTAGATCCGGGGCGGACAGGTAAAAAAAGCTGAGCGCATGCGACTGAATGAGCTGGCCGAGGTTGAGAATGCGGCGTAGCTGGGTGGCGGTTTCCGGGATGGTGACCGCCAGCAGCTGGTCGCAGGCCTTGGCCGACGCCAGTTCGTGGCTGACAGGACAGATGCCGCAGGTTCGGGCAGTCAGCGAGGGCATCTCATAAAAGGGACGCCCGACGATGAATTGTTCAAAGCCCCGCACCTGGGTGACCTGAAAATGGGCATCATGGACCTGACCGGAAGGGTCGAGAAACAGGCTGATTTTGGCATGGCCCTCAATGCGGGTGACCGGTTCGATGGTAATGCGGTGTTCCATGGCAGGCTCCTAGGCGCCGAACCGGGTGTCGAGCCGCAGCTCGGCCGTCTTCCCCGCAACCAGGGCACTGAGCGCGGCGAACAGAGTGTCGGCGGCAGGCGGGCATCCGGGGATGAACAGATCCACGGTGACGAAATGGTGCAGCGGCAGGGCCTTGTCATTGAGGATCGGCAAGTCGGTTGCGGGAATTTGCGAGCCCAGTGGTTGCTGATCCACATAGACCGCTTGCAGGATCTTGTCGGCACCAAGGATATTGCGCATGGCCGGGATGTTACCGGTAACAGCGCAGTCGCCCAGGGCGATCAAGAGCGTGCTCCGCTGCCGTACAGTTCGCAGTTTGCGTTCATCCTCGTCCGAACTCACCGCCCCCTCAACGCAGGCGACATCAACCGCCTCAGGAAAGTTTTTGACATCAACCAGCGGACTGTAAACAAAATCAACCAACGCGGCCAGATCAAGCAGCCGCTCATCCATGTCGAGGATCGACATATGGCAGCCGGAACAGCCATCGAGCCAGAGGGTGGCAAGTCGCAGCTTTTTCATCGATGCTCCTGGGCACGATTGGCCATAAGATAGGGGAGGAAAGGCCTCTTTTTCAGCATTTCGGCCACGGATTTCCCCTTTTCCGAGAGGGCGCCGGTCGGGCAGACGTGGACGCATTTGCCGCAGCCGGTGCAGGTTTCCGAGGTGCCCCAGGGGGTGTCGAAATCAGCGACGATCAGACTGCGGATGCCGCGATTTTTTACGTCCCAGGTGTGAACGCCCTCGATCTCGCCGCACACCCGGACGCAGCGGGTGCACAGCACGCAACGGTTGTGATCGAGGACAAAGCGGCTGTGGGAGGCGTCCACGGACAGGGCCGGGTAGAGATAGGGGAAGTCGATATGATCGACGCCCAAATCGCGAGCCAGGTCCTGCAGTTCGCAGTGGCCATTGGAGACACAGACCGCACAGACGTGGTTGCGCTCGGAAAAAAGCAGTTGGATGATGGAGCGGCGGTAGTGGAGAAGCCGCTCCGACTGGGTGGTTACCTCCATCCCTTCCTGAATTAAAGTGACGCAGGCGGGATGCAGTTTGGCGCTGCCTTTGATCTCGACCATGCAGAGGCGGCAGGAACCCTGGCTGGAAAGGCCGTCCAGGAAGCAGAGGGTGGGAATGGCACTGTCATTTTCGCGCGCCACCTGGAGAACGGTTTCCGAGGCCAGGCCGCTGACATGTTTGCCATCTATGGTCAGGGTAAGAATCTGGGTGGTCATTGGTCGTCCTCCGGCGCAGTTGCGGGGGCTGCGATCCGGTCGAGATACTCCTGGCGGAAATAGCGCAGCGTGCTCAGGACCGGGTTAGGGGCTGATTGGCCGAGGCCGCAGAGACTGGTGTTTTTCACCAGGTCACAGAGCATCTCCAGTTGAGCGAGATCAGCCTCGGTGGCCCGGTGCTCTTGAAATTTGGTCAGCAGGCGGTGAATTTGGGCCGTGCCCACCCGACAGGGGATGCATTTGCCACAGGACTCGTCCATGCTGAATTCCATGAAATATTTGACGATGTCGATCATGCTCGAGGTTTCGTCAATAACGATCATTCCGCCCGATCCCATGATCGATCCCAACTCGCTCAGGCTTTCATAGCTGACGGGTGTGTCCAGATGTTCGGCCGGGATGCAGCCGCCTGAGGGACCGCCGGTCTGAATGGCCTTGAAGGCGTGGCCGCCGGGAATGCCGCCGCCGATATCAAAGACGATTTCACGCAGGCTCATGCCCATGGGTACCTCAATCAAGCCAGCGTGTTTGATTTTTCCTGTGAGGGCAAAAACCTTGGTGCCCTTGCTTTTTTCCGTGCCCAAGCCGGCAAACCATTCGGGGCCGCGTTCGATGATCAGCGGCACATTGGCATAGGTCTCGACGTTGTTGATCAGGGTGGGGTAACCCCAGAGGCCTTTTTCCGCCGGGTAGGGCGGCCGGGGCCGGGGAATGCCGCGACGGCCCTCGATGGATTCGATCAGGGCGGTTTCCTCACCGCAGACAAAGGCTCCGGCGCCAAGCCGGATCTGGATGTTGAGCTCGAAGTTGGAGCCGCAAATAGCATGTCCTATCAGATTTTTTCGTTCCGCTTCACGGATGGCCAGTTTGAGCCGGTGGACCGCCAGCGGATATTCAGCCCGCACATAAATGTATCCATTGCCGGCGCCGACCGCGTAAGCGGCGATGATCATGCCTTCCAGCACAGCATGGGGCGTGCTTTCAAGCACGGAACGATCCATGAAGGCGCCAGGATCACCTTCATCGGCGTTACAGACCAAGTATTTTTTCCCGCCCGTCGCTTTGGCCACGGTGGACCATTTGAGACCGGTGGGGTATCCGGCCCCGCCTCTGCCGCGCAGGCCGCTCTCCTGAATGCGGCGAATGACGTCGGCAGGCCGCATTTCGGTGATGGCCGTGAACAAGGCAGAGTAGCCGCCCGCCGCCAGATAGTCGTCGATACTTTCCGGATCAATTCGTCCTGACAGGGCCAGTACATTTTTGTGTTGTCGGTTAAAAAACGGCAGGTCCGGCGGCAGGAGCAGGCGTTGTACCGGTTCTTTGCCCAGGGATTCGATAATCTCGCTGGCGTCCTCAGGGCTCACGGTCTGGTAAGAGATATCCTTGGGCTGGATGAGGACGATCGGTCCCAGGGCGCAGAGCCCCATGCATCCGACCTTGCGCACCAAGACGCGATCTTTCAGACCCCGTTCGGCAATAGCCCTTCGCAGGGCCGCGACGATTTCCTCGTTGCGCGGGCAGCCCAGGCCGGCGCAGACCAGGATATGGTGGGCAAAACCCTCCAGGTAGCGCCGGTGTTCCTCCGCAAAACGCTTTATCTCTTCACGTTGCATCGCCCAGCCACTCCCTGATAATGGTGGTTGCTTCCTCGAAACTTTGTTTGCCGATGAGGGTACCGTCCGGAAGGATGACCGGCGCCAGGGCGCAAGCCCCGACACAGCGGACTTCGACCAGAGAGAGTCGGTTGTCCGACGTGGTCTCTCCGGGTACCAGTTGGTAATGGTCACGTATCCATGTGAGAACTCGGTCGTTCCCTTTGACATGGCAGGCTGTGCCGGTGCAAACGACCAGGGTGTGGTCACCCTTGGGTTTCAGGGTGAAATGATTGTAAAAGGTGACGACTCCAAACACCTTGCTCGGTGGTGTTTTCAGTTTGGACGAGATGTAGGTCAAGGTCGCGGAATCCAGATACCCGAAGGCCTCTTGAGCGGCATGGAGGGTCTCGATGAGGGCATCGGGGCGGTAATCGTGGCGTTGCATGGCCAGATCGATAGTTCTCCATCGCCTGTCATCTGGGGGGGTGGGATCGTTTGCGCGGACAACCATGCGGCGTCTCCGGGTAAAGGATGGGGTGCATTGGAAACACATTGAACCCAGTGCATATTTTCCTATTTCGCCGGGAGATGCAATCCTTCTTTTTGTTGGCCAGGCCACGGTGGGTCAACTTTATTCCATTTTGCACCAATATTGTCAAAATTGTCATTTCAATATTAAAATATATACAAAAATGAATTGTTTCTGTGGAGGTCAAGGTGTTTCTGTGGTATTTATCAGTTTAACATAAAGAAATTATTTATTTTTTTTATTTGTATTAATTTGGCACTTATTTTGTATTAAATCGATCAATTAATTCAGCATCCCTGAATCTTAGGCTATGCAAAGAACACTAACAGACAAAAAGGGGGGTACATGAAGGGGCGTATCGGTTTGGGGGTGATCATCGGTTTCGGGCTACTTAAGAGCCTGTCCGGTAGGGAAAGCGGTTATCTCAACAGGTCTATCGGTTTGTGCCGGTAAAAAGTTTCAATTAACAGGGCAGGGCGGGAACGCGAAACGGCTGCCGAGAAAGGAGTGATCTATGAAGTTTGTCAGTGCGATAATCAAACCCTTTAAGTTGAACGAGGTGCGGGAGAGTCTGACGGCGCTGGGCGTCAAGGGCGTAACCGTAACGGAGGTCAAAGGCTTCGGCCGGCAGAAAGGTCATACCGAAATGTACCGTGGTGCGGAGTATGTTATCGAATTCCTGCCGAAACTGAAGGTGGAGGTGGCCATCGATGACAGCCAGCTTGATCAAGTTATCGAAGGTATCAAAAAGGCAGCCTGCACCGATAAAATTGGTGACGGTAAAATTTTTGTTTTCGATCTCGAACATGTCATGCGCATCAGAACCGGCGAAACTGGCCCGGAAGCGCTTTAATCTATAGGAGCCCATCAATGAAAAAGTCGACAGTTCTTTTTTCCTCTCTGATGTTGGCGGCAATGGCCGCCATGTTTACCGGCACTGCCTTCGCCGAAGAAGCTGCTGCTGTGGTCGCGGCCGCTCCTGTTCCCAATAAGGGAGATACTGCTTGGATGATCGTGTCCACGCTGCTGGTCACTCTCATGACCATTCCTGGTTTGGCTCTGTTCTATGGCGGCTTGGTTCGCAGCAAAAACATGTTGTCCGTTTTAATGCAGGTTTTTACTGTTTTTTCTCTCTGTACGGTTCTTTGGGTCATTTACGGCTACAGTCTCGCCTTCACTGAAGGTAATGCCTTCTTTGGCGGATTCAGTAAAATCCTGTTGAAGGGAATCACCGTGGATTCAGTGGCTGCCACTTTCAGCAAGGGTGTTGTCATCCCCGAGTTGACCTACGTTTTTTTCCAGGCCACCTTTGCTGCCATCACCCCGGCTTTGATTCTTGGTGCCTTTGCCGAAAGAATGAAATTCTCTGCTGTACTCGCCTTTATCGTTTTGTGGTTCACCTTTGCTTATCTGCCGATCGCGCACATGGTTTGGTATTGGGCAGGTCCTGACGCGTATACCGATGCTGCCGCTGGGCTCAAGGCAGGCGAAACCGCAGGTTTTCTCTTTCAGAAAGGGGCTATTGACTTTGCCGGTGGGACTGTCGTCCATATCAACGCCGCTATCGCAGGTCTGATTGGTGCTTTCATGGTGGGCAAACGGGTCGGATACGGCAAGGAATCGATGGCTCCGCACAGTCTGACCATGACTATGATCGGTGCCTGCCTGCTCTGGGTAGGCTGGTTCGGTTTCAACGCTGGTTCCAACCTTGAAGCAACCGGTTTGGCTGCCCTGGCTTTTGGTAACACCATGACCGCCACCGCTGCCGCAGCACTGGCGTGGACCTTTACAGAGTGGATAATCAAAGGAAAGCCGTCTATGTTAGGCGGGGCATCAGGTGCGGTAGCCGGTCTGGTAGCGATCACCCCGGCCTGTGGGTGGGTTGGTATCGGTGGAGCACTGATCATTGGCTTGCTCGCCGGCGTCATCTGTCTCTGGGGTGTTAATGGCCTTAAGCGTATGCTTGGCGCAGACGATGCCTTGGATGTCTTTGGGGTGCATGGTGTCGGCGGTATCTTGGGGGCAATATTGACCGGCATCTTGGCTGATCCGGCTCTCGGTGGCGTGGGTGTCTATGACTATGTGGCCAATAAGGTGGCCGACTATTCCATCGCTACTCAGGTAACCAGTCAGCTCTGGGCAATTGGCACAACCGTCGTCTGGTCGGGAGTTGTTTCTATAGTGGCTTATAAATTGGTTGATTTGACCATCGGGCTTCGGGTAACCGAAGAAGAAGAGCGGGAAGGTCTGGATACGATCAGTCATGGCGAGTCTGCCTATCGTTACTAATGGACTTGTGATTCATCTCTGGTAAGAGGAAAAAACGGGCGCCTTGCAGGCGTCCGTTTTTTTTGCGTGCTGGTTGAGCGGGTGAGGGGCATTGGGTGAAATGAGCGCTGAACAAGTTTTGCAATAACCGGCCAATTGGTTTATGATTCCCGCGAAATTCTTCTGGACGAAACGGTTTGTTAATTCCTCAAGTAACACTCTACCCGCAGGTGAACAATGATCAATAAAGTGATATTAATCGGTAATCTGGGGGCGGATCCGGAGATTCGCTATACCCAAGACGGTACGCCCGCTGCATCGTTCACAGTGGCAACCACTGAGAGGTGGAAGGGTAAGGATGGGCAGATGCAGGAGCAGACGGAATGGCACAGGATCACTGCTTGGCGGCGCCTTGCTGAAATCTGCGGTGAATATCTCTCGAAAGGCTCCAGAGTGTATATTGAGGGTAAGTTGCAGACCCGGAAATGGAAGGATCAGAGCGGGAATGATCGTTATACCACTGAGATCGTTGCCCGTGAAATGAAAATGCTCTCTCCTCGGACCACGGCTGGCGGCGGAGGTGGCGGGGCCGAGTATGGTGGGGCTGCCGGCGGTTTCGGCGGCGATCCGTTTCCAGAGCCACCTCCGATGGGAGATGATGTCCCGTTTTAATCAAAAGTCAGTGATAGAAGTGCAAAGCCCGGCTGGATCGTTGATCTGTACGGGCTTTTTTTTGGGCTACGCGAGTTCCCGATTGATTGGTCAGGGTTTTGTTCTTCGGTGATATTTTATTGTAAGCAGCCGAGCGATAGGGCGGGGTAGCTTTGAGGTGAGATGCGTGAAAGGTCGAGAGCGTTTGGGTTGTAAAACCAAATAGAGAAGGGGAGCCTTCAGGGTAGGGTTTGGTTGTACTCGACGCTGGGGCATTATTCTCCCCGGTTCATGTTGGCACCTTGTGTTTACCCGATTGTGCGAATTGAGCTGGTGAATGTGGGGCGTTCGTAATGAGACGGACCAGTTGCTTGGTGGACTATCGGAAGTACTGTAGTTTATCGTTTAACGGCAGCATGCGTGCGGTTGAAGGTTAGGGGAAGCTGGAGTCAAAATGGGTTGAGTGACCAATATGCCAAGTTTGCACAAAGGCTTTTTTGCCGGGCGTGAAAAAGGTGATCCGGTAGCCGGTCTTTTTGAAAAACTATTTTTCTTGACAGATGATACCTGTACCGGTAATGAATAGCCGTTCATTTTTCATTGTTTGTAGTAACCTGCTGTTCACAGAAGGTTTACGTTTATTCTTTTACGTCTATGGGAGAGGTCTGATTCATGGTAACGGAACTGGTGCTTTCAGCAATGGCCCTCATCGGAATTGCTATCGTTATCCCGCTGTTCATGCTGGCGACAACGGTCTTCGGTCCCCGTGCCGGCGGAAGGGCTAAAAATGATCCCTATGAGAGCGGCGTCAAGCGCACGATCGGGTTGGCCGAGCAAAAATTCAGCGTTAAATTTTATTTGCTCGCCATTTTGTTTCTGCTGTTTGATATCGAGGCGGTGTTCATGTACCCGTGGGCAGTAAGTGTGCGCGAACTGGGTTGGTTCGGGTTCATGGAAATGGTTGTCTTCATGCTACTGCTTTTGACTGGACTTATTTACATTCTTAAGAAAGGGGTGCTCAATTGGCGTTAGGATTAGAAGCAAGCCTCGGCGACACAGTCATCACCACCAAACTTGATGAGTGCGTCAATTGGGGTCGGCAATACTCACTGTGGCCATTCATATTTGGAACCGCCTGTTGTGCCATTGAGTTTATGAGCGCAGCGGCGAGCCAACACGACATATCCCGTTTTGGAGCAGAGGTTGTTCGTTTTTCTCCTCGCCAGGCGGATCTCCTCTTAGTTTGTGGAACAATCAGCTACAAACAGGCACCAATTTTGAAACGCATCTATGAGCAGATGCCGGATCCAAAATGGGTCGTCGCGATGGGAGCTTGCGCCAGTTCCGGGGGAATATATGACAACTACTGTACCGTTCAAGGTATTGATACGATAATTCCTGTGGACGTTTTTATCTCAGGCTGTCCTCCCAGACCGGAAGCTGTTCTGGATGCTCTGATTGCTATCCAGGACCAGATTAAAGGCGAAAGTGTGTTAAAAGATCGCCATAAAGACTTTAAAGGGATTCTCGACTGA